>CALGCG010000028.1 GCA_937884485.1 uncultured Bacteroidales bacterium | reverse complement strand
CTTATATACTGTATATAGGAACTATATAAGAACTATATGAGAACGATATAAGAACGATATAAGAAGGGCCGAATAGGGGGCCTATCGGGTACGGAGCGGGGGCGAGGTGCATCCCGCCCCGGAGGCGGCTGTGCAAAAAAAATATATTTTGTATATATAATAAAAATATCACTTTGTCGTTAGAGGGGTATGATAGCAGAAAAAATAGCAAGCATCAAGGCGTCGTTGCCCGAGGGAACGAGGCTGGTAGCGGTGTCGAAACTGAAACCCGTGGAGGACATCATGGAGGCCTACCGTGCCGGCCAGCGCCTCTTCGGCGAGAACTACGCCACCGAACTGCGCGACAAACACGCCCAGCTGCCCGGCGACATCGAGTGGCACTTCATCGGCCACCTGCAGTCGAAGCAGTTGAAATACTATATCGGTTTTGTGTCGATGATTCACGGAGTGGACTCCATGGAGCATCTTGAGGATGTGGAACATGCCGCCGCCAAGGTGGACCGTGTGGTCGATGTGCTGCTGCAGGTGCATGTGGCCCAGGAGGAGACCAAGTTCGGCTTCCTGCCCGAGGAGCTCTCGGCGGCCAGTTTCAACCCCGCGGCCTATCCCCATGTGCGCATCTGCGGCGTGATGGGCATGGCCAGCCACACCGACGACCAGGCTCATGTCCGCGACGACTTCCGCCGCGTCAAGTCCATTTTCGACACCCTCAAGGCCGGTGCCTTCGCTGGCAGCGCCGCCTTCCGCGAGGTGTCCATGGGCATGAGCCACGACTACCCCATAGCCGTCGAGGAGGGCAGCACCCTCGTCCGCATCGGCACAAGTATCTTTGGTCCAAGAGATTACAGTAAAAAACAATAGAATATGCAGATTTTCAAGAAAAGCAAAAATATCATCATGTCCTACGTGGTCATCACGTTGGGACTGATGACCTATACCTTTGGTTGGTCGGCTTTTATGCTGCCGGCGCAGATTGTCGGCGGCGGCGTCAGCGGCCTCTCGGCCATCCTCTATTATGCCGTGGGCATCCATATCCCCATCGGTATCCTGAACCTCATTTTCAACGGCATCCTGGTCTCCATCGGCTTCAAGATGCTGGGTTCCAAGTTCGGCGCCAACACCATCTACGGCATCGCCATGTCTTCGGTTTTCTTCATCATGTGGCAGCAAGGCCTGCATGTGGAGAACCTCTTCATGAACGCCGACGGCACCATGCAGTTCGACTCCTTCATGTGTGCCATCATCGGCGGCGCCCTCTGCGGCTTGGGTATCGGCCTGAGCTTCATCATGGGCGGCAACACCGGCGGCACGGACATTATCGCACTGATTATCACCAAGTACTACAATATCTCCCCGGGCCGTGTCATCATGCTCATCGACATCGTCATCGTCGGCTGCTCCTACTTCGTCTCCGGCAAGTTGGGCAACGTGGTCTACGGCTACGTGGTGATGGGCGTTATGACCTATGTGCTCGACATGGTGCTCGACGGCAACAAGCAGAGCTACCAGATCATGGTCTTCTCGCTCAAGAACGCCGAGATTGGCGAGGCCGTCACCCGCGAGGTGGGCCGTGGCGCCACGCTCCTCGATGCCGAGGGTTGCTACACCAAGCAGAACCAGAAGGTGCTTCTGATGATGGTGCACCGCACCGACAAGTCGCACGTCATGCAGATCATCCATCGTATCGATGAGAATGCCTTCATCTCGGTCAACAAGGCCCAGGGCGTCTATGGCAAGAACTTCGAGAAACTGAAACTATAATCAACACTAAACACTAAGCACTAAGCACTTAACACTAAACACTTAATACTTATGAAACTGATCTCCCCCTCTCTTCTCAGTGCCGACTTCGGCAACCTCCAGCGCGACATCGAGATGCTCAACGCCTCGGAGTGCGACTGGCTCCATGTCGACGTGATGGACGGCATCTTCGTGCCCAACATCTCCTTTGGCCAGCCCATCGTCAAGCACATCAAGAAGCATGCGCAGAAACCCCTCGACGTGCACCTGATGATCGAGGACCCCGGCCGCTACGTGCAGGACTTCCGCGATGCCGGCGCCGATATCCTCACCATCCACTTCGAGGCCTGCCACCATCACGACCGTGTGCTCCACGCCATCCACGACGCCGGCATGAAGGGTGGGGTGGTGCTCAACCCCTCGTCGCCCGTCTGCCTGCTCGAGGACATCGTCCAGCTCTGCGACGTGGTGCTCCTGATGAGCGTCAACCCCGGTTTCGGCGGACAGAAGTTCATTGAGAACACCTATAGCAAAGTGCGCCAGCTGAGAGAGTTGTGCAACCGCAAGAACCCGCAGTGCCTCATCGAGGTCGACGGCGGTGTCAACCTCCAGAACGCCCCCTTGCTCTTCGAGGCCGGTGCCGACGTCCTCGTGGCCGGCAACGCCGTCTTCAAGAGCGACAATCCGCAGCAGACCATCCACATGATGAAACAATGAAGCGTCCGCAGCTCATCATAGCCCCCGGCAAGGAGAAAGCCCTCCTGCGCCGCCACCCTTGGATATTCTCCGGTGCGGTAAAACGCATCGAGGGAGACCCGCAAGAAGGTGACCTGGTGGATGTTGTCGACGCCCACGGCCAGTGGATGGCTACCGGCCACTATCAGGATGAGAGCATCATCTGCAAAGTGCTCACCTTCGATGCCGACGAGGCTGCATTGCCCATTGAAGAGATACTTCGTCGCCGCATACATTCCGCCGTGAACTATCGTGTGACACTCGGTTTCTTCGGCAACGAACGAACCAATGTCTTTCGGCTTGTCCATGCCGAAGGCGACTACCTGCCAGGACTTGTGGCCGACTGGTACAACGGCGTCCTGGTGTTGCAAGCCCATTCCGTGGGCATGCACCGCCTGCTGCCTGTGCTGGCAGAACTGTTTGTGCACGAGTTGCAAACGTATCACGGCTATCCGCTCCGGTCTGTCTTCGACAAGAGCAGCGCCACCGTCCCTGGTGGCGGTGTGCATGACGGCATTATATGGGGTGAGGATACTGCGGAAAATGAGGTTCTGGAAAATGGCATACGTCTGACCGTGAATTTCTACGAAGGGCAGAAGACTGGCTTTTTCATCGACCAGCGCGAAAACCGCGCCCTCGTCCAGCAGCTTGCCTCTGACCGCCGCCTTCTCAACTGTTTCGGATATACCGGAGGCTTCTCGCTGGCAGCCCTGAAGGGTGGTGCCGACTATGTTGAAACCGTGGACATCAGCAAGAAGGCCATTGCTCTTTGTGAGCGTAATGTAGAGCTGAACTTTGGCACCGATGTATCGCATCGCGGTGTCGCTGCCGATGTGCTCGAATATCTGAATACCATTGAGAAAGGAGACTATGCACGAGGGTTCGATTTTATCATCCTCGACCCGCCTGCATTTGCCAAAAACCACCGTTCGCTGCAAGCCGGACTTAAGGGTTATCGCTCCATCAACCAGCGCGCCATGGAGAAGATTGCACCCGGGGGCTTGCTGATGACTTTCTCCTGCAGCCAGGCCGTCAGCAAGGAGGACTTCCAGACGATGGTCTTCACCGCCGCCATGAACGCCCGCCGCTCTGTGCGCATCGTCCGTCAGCTGCCCCACGCCATGGACCACCCCGTCTCCATCTGCCACCCCGAGGGCGAATACCTCAAAGGGCTGCTTTTGCAAGTTGAATAGTAATAACAGTACTTAATGATATGTGCGAAAAAGGTTATCTGAAAATAGACAAATATGACGAAAAGTGCGTCGCCGAGATGGCCGAGCACTACAAGGCTATACTTAAACTTCTGGGTGAAGACCCGGAGCGTGAAGGCTTGATTAAGAGCCCTGAACGTATCGCCAAAGCCATGCTGTTCTTCACTAACGGCTACGACCTCGACCCGGAGGAGATTCTCCGCTCGGCCATGTTCCACGAGGACTACAAGCAGATGGTCGTCGTCAAGGACATCGAGCTCTACTCCCTCTGCGAGCACCACATGGTGCCCTTCGTCGGCAAGGCCCATGTGGCCTATATTCCCAACGGCACCATCGTGGGCCTCAGCAAGATACCGCGTGTCGTCGACGCCTACGCCCGCCGCCTGCAGGTGCAGGAACGCCTCACCAAGCAGATCAAGGACTGCATCCAGCGCACCCTCAACCCCCTCGGCGTGGCCGTGGTCATCGAGGCCCAGCACATGTGCATGTCCATGCGCGGCGTGCAGAAGCAGAACTCCGTCACCACCACCTCCGACTTCACCGGCGCCTTCATGAAAGACCCCAAGACCCGCGAGGAGTTTATGAACATTATCGGCGTTAATTTGCATTGATTATGAAAAGATTGCTTATTGGTCTTATAGGACTTTTCGGTCTTGTAAGTGTGGCCCAGGCCCAGATTACCCACAGCTCGCAGGGCAACCTCGACGAGAACGCCATCGCCGTCCTCAAAAAGGCCTCTAGCTACCTCGAGAGCGTCAAGGGAACGGTGACACTCACCATGCTCGACAGCCAAAAGAAACAGACCTCCAAACAGTCGGCGAAGGTCACCTATTTGAATGGCAAGTATTGTTTGGTGATGGACAATATGGAAATCTGGTGCGACGGCAAAACCATCTGGCAGTGGAACAAGACTGCCAAGGAGGTGGTCATCAACAACATGCCGGCCGACGACGAGATTGACCTGCTCAATCCTGCACGCCTCATTGCCAACTGCCACAAGAACTTCCGTGTGAAGTATATACGCACCGAGGACGACGGCACGGCAGTCGTCGACCTCCAGCCCCGTTCCGCGCAGAGCTATCACAAGATACGCCTTCTCGTCAACGAGGAGACCGGCGCCCTGCGTCGGCTCGAGGTGCACAAATACGACTCCAGCCGCGAGATTTACGACTTCTCCAAGATGAAACACGTCCTTTTGAAAGGTGCGTTCCGTTTCGACGTCTCGGAACATCCCGAGGCTGAAATAATCGACATGAGATGAATACTTTACTGATAGAAACTGCCACACAAGTCTGCTCCGTGGTCCTCGCCTCCGAGGGCCGCATCCTCGCCCGTCGCGACAGCGACGTCCCCAACGCGCACTCCACCCGCCTCTCGGTCTTCATCCAGGAGGTGCTCGACGAGAACCGCCTCACCCCCCGCGACCTCGGGGCCGTCTGCGTCTCCGCAGGCCCCGGCAGCTACACCGGCCTCCGCATCGGCGTCAGCTCCGCCAAAGGCATCTGCTACGCCCTCGGCATCCCCCTGGTCTCCGTCCCCACGCTGCTCTCCATGGCGGCGCTCTACTACCGTCAGCATCCTGAATACAAGGGTCTTGTGTGCCCCATGATCGATGCCCGCCGCATGGAGTGCTACACCATGATGGTCGCCCCCGGCCTTGACGTGCTGCGCCCCACGGCGGCGGACGTCATCACCGAGGGCATCTTCGACGAATACCTGAACCGCGGTGAGGTGACCTTCATCGGCGACGGCGCCGCCAAGACCCGACCCCTCCTCGGCAACCATCCCAACGCCCGCTTCGACGATTCGTTCCGCCTCTCGGCCGAGGGCATGATCGACCTCGCCGCCCGGCGTCTCGCCGAGGGCAAGACCGAAGATGTGGCCTATTTCGAACCTTTCTACCTGAAAGACTTCGTTGCGAAAAAGAGTGTTGTTCACGGACTTAGAGATTAGTACTTAAAGTAATGCTTCGCTACGTAGGAAAACGGCTCATGTATGGCTTCCTGGTGCTCCTGGGGGTGGTCACACTGGTGTTCTTCCTCTTCAACATCCTCCCCGGCGACCCCGCCCGCATGATGCTCGGTCAACGCGCCGACGAGGAGAGCATCGCCATCATCAACCGCGACCTCGGCCGCGACAAGCCCCTGGGACTGCAATACATAGGCTACCTTAACGACCTCGCGCCCCTCTCGCTGCACAACAACGCCGACTCCACCAGCTTCTTCTTCCTCTCGCCCGACAAATACAGCTATGCCACCCTCCTGCGCCTTGGAACCACCTCGCTGGTGGTCAAGGCCCCCTACCTGCGCCGCTCCTACCAGAGCCAGCGCAAGGTGAGCGAAATCATCGCCACGGCCTTCCCCCAGACGGCAATTCTCGCCCTCGTGGCCATGCTCTTCGCCCTCGTGGTGGGCATCACGCTGGGCGTGGTATGCGCTCTGCACAAAGACACCTGGATCGACCGCACCACGCTCGTCCTCAGTACCCTCGGCATGTCGCTGCCCTCCTTCTTCGCCGCCATTCTCATCGCCTGGCTCTTCGCCTACGTGCTGGCCGACTGGACGCACCTCAACATGTTCGGCAACCTCTTCACCGTCGACGACTACGGCGAGGGCGAATACCTTGACCTCAAGAACCTTATCCTCCCGGCCCTCACCCTCGGCATCCGCCCGCTGGCCACACTGACGCAGCTCACCAAGAACTCCATGCTCGACGCCCTCGGGCAGGACTACATACGCACCGCGCGTTCCAAAGGCCTCAGCCACAGGCGCGTCGTCATCCACCATGCGTTGCGCAATGCACTCAACCCCGTCGTTACTTCGGCCTCCGGATGGCTGGCCGGCCTCCTGGCGGGTGCCGTCTTCGTGGAGTATGTGTTCGACTGGAAGGGCATGGGTGTGGTCATCGTCAACGCCCTCGACACCTACGACTTCCCCGTCGTCATGGGTGCCATCCTCTTCATCTGCGTCCTCCTGGTCCTCATCAACATCCTCACCGACCTCGTCTACGGCTGGCTTGACCCCCGCGTCCGCATCGAATAGGATTGAGTTGGAAGACAAGAAAGACAAGAAAAACAAAATTATTCAGCAAAAAAAAGAAGCGCATGTTGCGCTTCTTTTGTTGTCTTTGTTGTCTCTGTTGTCGTTAATTGAGCGATTCGATGGCGGCGGTCATCTTTTCCCAGGCGTATTTCTTCTTCTCTTCGCGGACGCCCTCGGTGAGGCGCTGCTGCCAATCCTCGTTGAAATAGCGCGCGATGGCGTCGGCAATGGCCTCGCCCGAAGGCTCCACCACAAAACCGGCCTTGCCGTCGGGCACAATCTCCGGCAGGCCGCCCACGTGGGTCACCACCATGGGCTTCTCGAAGTAGTAAGCTATCTGGCTCACACCGCTTTGCGTGGCGCTCTTGTAGGGCTGCACCACCAGGTCGACGGCGCAGAAATAGCGGTTCACCTCGTGGTCGGGGATGAACTCGGTGTGCAGCACCACGCGGTCGCTGATGTCGAGGTGCTTTATCTGCTCCATGTAGGGTTTGGGGTCGCCGTAGAATTCGCCAGCCACGATGAGTTTCACGCCGAGCTGCACCATGCGCTCGTCGGCCATGGCATCGAGCAGTAAATCAAGCCCTTTGTATTCGCGGATAAAGCCGAAGAAGAGCACGTAGCGCTGGCTCTCGCGCAGGCCGATGAGGTCGAGGGCCTCCTTGCGGCCGAGGGTGGCGCCGTAGTGGTCGTAGAGGGGGTGCGGACTGAAGGTGCGCGGTTTCAAACCCTTGGGGTCGAAGACGTTGAGGTCCTCCAAAACCGAACGGCTGAGGGTGATGAAAGCGTCGTTGGAACCCACGAAATAGCGCGAGAAGAGTTTGTCGCCGGGACGGTGCTCGTGGGGGATGAGGTTGTGCAAGATGGAGACGCGGCGCATGCCCTTGCGCTTGGCGCGGCGCAGGGCGGTGCCCATGGCCGGGGCCATGAACGGCAGCCAGAAGGCCGAAATCACCAGGTCGGGCCGCTGGCGACGGATGTAGCGCCCCGTGCTCAGCCAGCTGAAGGGGTTGATAGAGTTCAGCTTGCGCGTGATCTTCAGCCCCTCGGGGGCGGGGTCGGTGCTGTACTGCGTGGTGCCGGGGAAGAGGAACGACGGATACTGCAGCGTGAAGGTGACCACCTCCACCTCGTGCCCCTCGGCCTGATACTGCCGGGCCAACCGCTCGTTGAATGCCGCAATGCCGCCACGGTAGGGCCAGGCGGGTCCCAATATGATGACTTTCATGATTTCTTTAGTGTTTGATTGAATGATAGTTCTGTTGCTTTAGTTCAAGCTGAAGTTGATGGGCAGGTTGAACTGCACACGCACCGGCTTGCCGTCCTGCTGGCCGGGCTTCCACTTGGGCATCAGCTTCACCACCCGCAGGGCTTCCTCGTCGAAGGCGGGATGCAGCTTGCGCACCACCTTGGCGTCGCTTACCGTGCCGTCCTTCTCGATGACGAAAGTGACAAACACCTTGCCGCTGACGCAGACGTCCTTTGTGCCGGGGTACTTGATGTTGGCCGCCAGAAACTGGTACAGCGCCTCCATGCCGCCCGGAAACTCCGGCATCTGCTCCACGATGGTGAATATCGCCCCGTCCTGCTCCGTGCGCGCATCTTTATCCTTGCGCACGTCTTGTCCCACAGACACCATGTTCACCATCAGCACCATGACAAAAAACAGAATCCTTTTCATAATCATGTTTCCTTTCTTTTTTCTTCTTCCACTAACGTCGTGCATCCCTTTTTATTGTGTCCGCGCCCTAAGAAAAATTCGCCCCCTCTTCGCCCCCGATTCGGCCCTTCTCATATAGTATACATATAGTTCTTATATAGTTCTTATATACTGTATATAGGAACTATATAAGAACT
>CALGCG010000027.1 GCA_937884485.1 uncultured Bacteroidales bacterium | reverse complement strand
TCGACTCGAAGGAGCCCGACTGGAGCAAGTTCCGCGACTTCATTATGGGCGAGGTGCGCTACAACTCCCTGATGAAGACCTTCCCCCAGGAGGCCGAAGAACTCTTCGTCGCCACCGAGAAGAACGCCCAGTGGCGCTACGAGGGCTACAAAGCCCTGGCCGAGATGAAATAAAACAACGTAATGCTCGTAAAGCAAGCGGCGGGTCGGGATGACTGACCCGCCGTTTTGTTTTCTTTTCGGCGGCTGAAGCCGCCGGCACAGAACGCATGTGGACATTGTTTTCGGGAAAACATTATCGTTTGAGGCGGTGGAGAAGGAGTTTGATTGTGGGAATCAGGAGGAGGCCGAGGAGGAAGGTGAGGAGGTGATGTTTGAATGGGTGGTAGGTTTCGGAGGGGGCGATGGAACGGAGGGGGTTGGCGGGGAGCAGTGGGGCGGTGGTAATAGTGGATTCTTTGCCGGTGGTCTCGGAGGTGGAGAGGCGGTTTTCGGTGGTGGCGGCGGAGCGGTCGCGGTCGGTGACGGACTGGCGGTCGCGGAGGGTGGTGAGGCGCGTGGTGTCGCCGTCGGCATTGGTCTGGACGGTGATGACGGTGGTCTCGCGCAGGGTGTCGCGGACAATGAGGGTGACGGTCTGGCGGAGGGTGTCAGCCGAGGTGCCGGTCTGTGTGCTCTGCATGACGGATCTGCTGCTTCTGCAACTCGTCAAGGACAGGGCAGCCACCGCTATGAGGGCAGTCGTTAATCTTTTGTATGGCATTGCGCAAATGTTTTATTTCGTCTTTCAGTTCCCTGACTTCATGTCGCAGGGGATCAGCTATATTTTCCCTGAACTCGTCGACATACATCTTGGAGAGATTCATGTCTTTCTGCCGGTTGTCGGCACGAAGGCTCTCGACCTCCTGCCGGTGGCGGCGTCGGTCGAAGAGCCAGCCGCCACCGGCGACGAGAGTGAGCAGGGAGGGAATGAGGTTCCAAAGGTTGTTCATGATGGGGTGTGTTTACAGGTTGTTATCTTTGAGCCACTGACGGACATCGAAGCATGGGCAGGCTTTGTTGGCGTACTCGTTGTGGCCGTGGTTTTCGGTGACGGCATACTCTTCCATCAGGTCACGGACAAGTTGGAGCAGGACAATCCGCTGGGCTTCGGTGCGGGTGTCGGCAGGACGGCCGTCGTCGTCGAGGCCGCCGACATAGGCGATGCCGATGCTGCGGGCGTTGTGTCCGGGGCAGTGGGCGCCCGCCTGCTCGACGGGGCGGCCGGAGTGGACGCTGCCGTCGGGGTAGATGACATAATGATAGCCGATGTCGTGCCAGCCGAGGCTGCGATGGTATCTTCTTATGCTCTCCACGGTACATTCGGCATCGGGGCGTGTGGCGGTGCAATGGATGATGATTTCGGTGATTTTTCGCATGGGGTTTCCTTTTTGTTTTTGCAAGGCACGAATGCCTTGGCACGGGACGGATAATTTTTCTTTCGGCGATACAATCGCCTTGCAATGGACACAGGGGCGAGGCTTCTTTGCAAGACCTGAAGGCCTTGCCACGGGACGCATTCTTTCGGGGGAGGACGGGTTGGGGGCATGGCTTGGAAGGGGTTAGGCGGTGAGGTAGAGGACGTTGACGGTGTCGCCCTTGGCATAACGCTCAGGGTCTTTAAAGGTGAGCTTGTTGTCGGCAAGGGTGTAGTCGGCGGGCGGCTGCATCAGGCCGTTGACGAACACGGCGACGGCACTCTCGGCAAAGGGCGGTTTGGTGAGGGTGATCTCGGCGGTGTAGTCCATGCTGTCGAGGGTGAGGACGGGAGGATTGGGAAAGGCGATGGTTTTCTCGGTGGCCACGACCTTGCCATTGGAAAGGGCGAGGCTGACGACAGCCTTGGTGGTGGTGCCGCTGCCAGCGGTGTTGGTGGTGTTGACACCCGTAACTGGGAGGGCGGTCTTGGCTACCTTGACAGCGGTGCCTTCCTTGGTGACGGCAGAGACATACTTGCCACTCTCAGCATTGCCGCCGGTGACGGACTGGAGGGCTCCGTCCATGGCGCCGCTGACGGCATTGTCTATCTTTGCGCTTGTTGAGGCAGCGGTGGCAAGTTGTTCGGTCAATGCAGACCAATCGTCAGATATTGCGGGCGATACTACGCCGTCGATTTGTTTAATTTTTAACTTTTGCATGATTCTTAGTTTTTCTTTTTATTTTTTTGCAAAACCTTAAGGCTTTGCCACTGGACGTATTTTCTTTTTGCGTCCTAATTGATGACAGGGATGGCTTTGAGGATTATCTCATCGCTGCTTTCTATTCCAGGTAGTTCGAAGCCGTCGGCGGTATCGTCGCCCGCCAGTTCCTTGTAGTCCCTGACTGGTAAGTATCGTAGTCCGTTGACAAAGACCTCGGAGGTGCCAGGTACGAAAGGCTGGCGGGCGATGAAGATGCCGTTAATGAAGTCGATGCTGGCGGCAGGTATCTGTTGCGGCAACAAGTCGGACATGCGGACTTGTGCGGCGTTGCCGTCGGAGTCGTAGCCCATAGTACGAAGCTTTGGAATGTCGCGACAGTCGGCGACTGGCAGGGTGGTAATCTCTAAGTCTTCCACGGGACAAGTTAATTTTGAATTTTGAACATTGAATTTTGAAATTCTTTTTGCGGCGGCTGAAGCCGCCTACACGGAACACATCTTTATCGGATGCCGGTGAGTGTCAGCCGATGGCCACGGAGGACGATTGAGCGGCCTCCGTGGAGCAGACGGCTAATTACGGACAGTCAGGGCGTAACTTCGAGTGCGGCGACCTCGGGCTTGAGGTAGACGGCAGCGGAGTTGATGCCGCCATAGCTGTTGACCGAAGCCGTGAAGGCAGTGCGTCCCTGATAGGAGGCGAGGGCGGCGTTCTCAACAAAGAAGAGCTGTGTGCTGACGCGGAGCGTGCCGTCGCCTTCCTCGCGGCTGTGCACCCATGCCGCCGCCCCGTTGGTGATGGCTACGGAGGTGGCGAGACAGTTGTCGGCCACGGAGAATCCGATTTTGTCCACCACGTCCCAAAGCTTGGCATCGGCGGCGGTGTCGAGGACGACCTTGTAGCCCTTGATGGTGGCGCGAGGGGTACGGGTTACGCTGTCGATGGTTTGCCTGCCGTGGAAGAAAGTGAGCTGATCGCCCTCCAGGAAAGAGTCATTATTGTCAATGACCGCCTGTGAGAACTGTCCGACGGTGGTGTTGGCATCGATGGCGAGGGTGCCGAGGGCTACGCTGCTGACGAGGATGTTGGAGGCGTTTTTGGCCATTCCAATGCTGGGGAGGCTGCCGCGAGTAATCTGGTATGGTGCGAGGATGGCACCGCCGTTAAGCCGTATGGTCTTGGTGATGTAGACCTTGACCACATCAATGTTGGCCTGGATGAAGGCGTTGTAGACAGACATCTGCGGAGGCAGGTTCTCATAGCCATTGCGGAGCATGGCATCGAATTGCTTGTAGATGGCACCAAGATTGGCCCACTGTGCGCGGCGGTCCATCTGCCTTGCGCTACGGCGTGGAATGACGGGCTTGACAGGCAGTTCGCTGACAACCGTGCCAGTCCTGGTCTGACGGTAGAGCAGTTGCCCCACCTTACCGCTGATTTTGGTATTTACACCGAAGATTTTAGCCATAAAGGTTTCCTTTCTTTAATTTTTGTTGTACTTTCTTTTCAGTCCTCTTGGCGATGCCCGATATGTGCACCTGTCAGGCTTGGCTTTGAAAGACGGGGCAAAAATAAAGCGGCGGGAAACAATGGGGTATGGATTTGTCCTCTTTCTGTACTGATTCTATATGGATAAATACCTGTTTCTGTACTGTTACATGTGGTGTGGACAAAGGGTAAAATAAGGCTTGCAAGGCAGGTTTTTGGAAAAAATTGGGTAGATGAGATTGATATATTGAAAAATACAAAATATTAATATTCAATTTATTTATCTAAAATATCAAAAAATATTTTGCAGGAATGAGAAAAAGTTGTACTTTTGCATAAACATACTTACCTCGTTTCCCATAAGAACAGCGCGCTCAAGGTAAGTTTTTTTATATAGTCTTTTCCACTGGGGTGACACAACGGAGTTTATTGACGGGTGCAGATTGACGGTGTGTTGGTAAGATTGTCAGCGGTTTTCTTTCGAGGACGAATACGGCAATCTGTGTGGTGGTTCGCTACTTACGGAAGTCAAGCGGATTTGTTCTTGTAGTTTACTTTTGAAGAGGCGGATTACCGACGACAAAAATGAAAAGATATAAAACACAACCCTCCCCGAGACGTAACTAATGGCGTTTCGGGGAGGGATTTTTTGACGTGGGGTGCTTACGGCTTGCAGAGGTGGCGGCAGATAATCATTTATTCTCCACTATTGTTTGCTCTGCTCCAATCTGCATATCCCAACTAGAGTGGGTTGATGCCGGAGCGTGTTTTTACGACAGACCTAAAAGTTGAGATGCGATGCAGCACCTTCTCGTTTTCCAAAAACATTAAATATGATTTGATTTGGAACTAATCATTGAAACATATAAATTACATTATTGTATTTATATCAATTAGTTATATGCGATACCATTGCTATAAAAACATTGCAAAGTTAATGAATGAAGAATCTTTTGAATGGAAGGATTTCTGGGATGGCTTCATCGCTATTACAAATTCGTGTACTTACAAAGCAGCCATCCCCTCCAGAATAGGAGGGGATGGCTGCGAGAACTCTTATGGTGACTATCAAGCCTTTATTAATTTAAGGTAATAGATGCCGTCAGTGGATTTGATTTTAAGGATATAGTAACCTTTAGAGATGGTATGTATGTCCATTGTGTTCTTACCCGATACAGAAAGCAACACTTTGCCATTCATATCTATCAGCGTGAGCGTCTCTATGCTGTTGGCTTCTATTCCCACCACGCGTACTTCGTTACCAGCGGGATTGGGCACTAAATACGGCTCGGACTGTCCAACGTCAGACATCCTACCGAAATCCTGCCTACTGGTCTTTGCTCCGTTCACAATCTGATCCAAAAGGTCTTTAACCTTCACGCAGACTACGGCAAGACACAGTTTGTCGTCGTCGCATATCAAAACATGGATGCAAACCACCGAGTCGCCCGATTCCTGCATCTGTTGGAGCCTTCCATAATCGAGGACGAGCAGCCCCGTGACGGTGGGCAGCGAAGTCGCGTCGTAGTCTACCACCTGGCTGGGCTCTGAGTACACACCCAGGACAGAATTGGTTCCCGTAGGCAATGTCAGTTTGAATTTAAATGCTGCCGAGGCATTGGGACTGCTGATTGTGGGGTTGTATAGTATTTCGTCGAGTTTAATTTCGCAGTCTGTCCCAACACATGCCGAGAAATCGATGGGCATGGAGATTTCCCTTTCGCAGTCCAATGAAGTGCTGATGAGGCTGAAGGCGATGTGGGAAATCTGAAGGTTGGTAAGCCTGAAACCGATTTGGACAAAGGCTGTAGCACCGGCACCGATAGTTAACGGCAGTGGGCTACTAATGACAGTAACTCCAGACATAGTACTTATCTGGTCGAAGATGACAGGAGCCGAGGATTGGTTCGTTACCTCCATAGTCAGAGTGTAATAGAGCTGGCAGTCTTTTATATAACATTCATCCTTGCCCAGCGGCATTACCTGTATGCTGTCGCAACCGCACATATCATCCTCCTCAATGGTAAGCGTGGGGGATTCTATCTCGCAATTATCGCCAAATCTAACATTCATGCTGTAATTGCCGTATTGTGGCAATGGTAGGTAAATATTATGATTGTTAGTCCCGTTGGCAATCCATCCTCCTTCAAGCGACCATACCCACTTCAGCCCATCCGGACTTAACATATAGACAGGGAGTGTGTCTGGAAGACATCTTGTATAGCATCCCGTGAGCAATGCATCGAAATTGGGTGCATGGGTGATATAAATCCTGCTGGTGTCGCTCCTGCAGCCGCTGTTCTGGTCTACAATGAAAGCGGTAGCATATCCCGCAGAGTAATAGTTGGCCTGATTGCCCAATGAGCCGTTGCTCCAGCTGGCGTATCTGTCGGATACGAGGTTGACCGGTGGCTTACAGATACAACTATTTTCGCCAAAGCTCAATACGGGTGGGGCTGGAGTTTTATACACATGGAAAGTCATGGTTGCCGTTTCCTCGCAATTTTGGTTGTGGATGGTTAAAGAAATCGTATAGTCGCCATCTGTTGACGGAACGAAATATGGGTCTGTTGAATGGGGATTGGTTAACGATACTGTTGTCCCTGCTTTTGTCAGAGTCCAGTCGTATGAAATATAGCTATTGTGTGTAAAACATGAAAAATGTATTTCTTCGCCAGTACAATGTTTCTCAATGTCTTTGATGAGAACTAGCGGCTTGTCGAAGAATCCCACGTTCACCTCTCCTTCTCCGATACACCCGTTCACGTCAACAACTCTGACGCTGTAGTCACCAGTATAATGCGTGTTATATTCATAAGCGTTGCCTGTCAGGTTTGAGGGTGTGGGAGTGGGTCTCCATGTATACGAATTAATGTTATTAAAAACGTTATTGTTATCACTTGTATTAATATACCAAATATAGCGATTGTCTCCTGAACATAAATCAACGTTATTTTCAGGTATAAGACTTCCTGCTTTTAATACATCTTGTTTTACTGTATATTGTCTTACCAATGAGACAGGGCATCCATTACCATCAAAAATCAATAATTTTACATAGTAGTCTCCATATAAAGTACTAAAAGTATGGCTTTGTGAAAAATTACTTGTCACAGAACCATCTCCGAAATCCCAGAAATAAGTATTCACCACACCCGAAACATCCGCAGAGAATTCAAAGGGGACATCGGCACACAGGTTGGTTCTATCCGGATTTATTCTGAGAATGGATGCACCAGGATATAAAGTCAGCAGCGTGGAAACGGAATAGCCACAGTCTTCTATTCTCGCAGTAATAATGAAGTTAGTTTCAACCGTAGGTAAAACTATATTATTGATGTTATATGTATAAGCGCCAGGCAGCATTGCATAGTCTGCGTTGTTGAAGTTGAAATAGAGAGTTCTGGACCCTTCAAAAGCAGGGTCATAGTAATAAGAGTTATCAGTAACCACTATCCGGGAGTTCTCGCAGTCGTATCGTGCGGAAACATTGAGTATGTATTGTACCAAAATTGTTTTAGAAGCATAATGACAATTATCACATTCATCGTTGGTTGTGGCCTCTATGACATGGTACCCGACGGTGGTGTATTCCACTCTGAACATCGTTGAGGAAAGTTGTGTGATTTGTGCATTCTCATCATCGGTTGTGATAATCCATTCGCACCCGACATCCTCCAACTCAATTCTCACCACAGCACCGCAAACATCAGTTATCATTGTGGATTGTTCGCAATCGTCCAATATCTTCTTGCACACCTTATTATCGCATCCTGTCAGGTTGTTTGTAATGGTCAGACAGTATTCTCCTGTTCCGATAATCGGGCATGTCATTGTTGTAGAAACGGGCGTACCGTCGTATGTCCAGGAATATGAGTAAGGGCTTGTCGCAGTGTTCTCGCTGTCATAATTCATTTCCCGTGAGAGGATGTTCCCATTTCTCACTATTACGAAACTGGGCTTGCGTATGATGTGAATTAAAGACGTTGCGTGAAGATTATTGCAGAAATGGGTGTTGTCATTTGTATTGTAGGTGAGGTCAATGGGAATATTCCCGGCTTGAGTGAAAGTGTGGCTTATAGGATTCGAAGAACCAATATTTATTCCACCCACTTTCCATGACTCCGCCTCGAAGGAGGTGCCACAGTTGGCACATGTTGCTGTTAGCGTTACCGCTTCCCCTTGGCAAGATGAGGCAGGATTAATGGTTACGACAGCATTATTCTCTCCCACCACGACATTATAGGCTACCGAATCTTTCAGTCCGTAGCAATAATGTCTTACAAGGGACAGGACGAATGGCGCATATATGCCATTTTCCATTGTGTTGACAATGACATCCACCGATGCCTCCGTTTTGTCACCAATGACGCTTGCGCGGTTTTCTGGCTGCACCTTCCATTCATAGAACACATTGTCCTGTAGGGGTGCATCGAGATGCATTATGGATTGAGGACAGGCATATAACGTTTCGGGTACTATACTCGCAAGCTCGAAGGCTGTCACAGTATGGACGGCAGCCTCCGACCTGCACCCCGTGCGGTTGTCGACGGTAAACACATTGACATTACACACCTCGTCGCCGTATGGGACTGTGAAAATATTGTTAGAAATGGGCGTCAAGGTTGCCTGTGAACATGGCGCTGCCCATTCCAGATGGCAGCCCTCGCCCACACCAGCTCCACTGCTAATAGTCAGGTCAAGTGAATTGTTGCGGCACACGATGTGTTTGCCCTCTATCATGCCCACGCTTATTGCCTCCGGGGGAGCATTGACCTCGACATAGTATACGGCCTCGTTGCAATAATTATCGCTTGAGGCGGTGATGGTGTAGGTACCAGTCTCTAAAAACTGGTATGAGAGGGTGTTGCCATCCGATGTCTGACTTATGCCGGAAGGGGAAAGTATCTTCCATTGTAGAATACCATCCGGCTCATTGGTGCTGTAGGTATATGAACTATTGAGACATACAATTTTCTCTCCATTGATGACAAGTCTTGGCAACACATAGATGGTGTCCACTTGGGAGGTAAACCCCACACAACCCAGAAAATCGCAGCCATAGTTGACGGTGATAGTATATACACCGTTGGAATCGAAGGTGATGATTCGCTCGTTTATGTTGTCGCCGTTGACTATCGTCACGCCGGTCGAGGGCTGTACTGTCCAGTCGTAATAAGTGCTGCCCCACAATGGAAGACTGTATTTGAAGAATTCTCCCTGGCAGAGTTCTTTCTTTCCCATTATGCCGATGTTATCGGATATTATGGGTATCTTTACGGACATAATACTGTTGCACACATTCTCATCGCAAAATGCACCGTCGAGTCCGATTGTCCCATAACCGCTGGCTGGATTGTCCCACAGCACCTCAACGGATGGAGTGCCCTGGCCTGTCGTGATGACACCCCCATCTACAATCCAGACGTAAGGACTACATGCAACGTTGAGAGCCGTGTATTTTGCTGCCGTTCCCCCACAAACAGTGCCATAACATGACAATTCAAGATTTTTTCCGTCCTTGAGTTTGATGCGGAATGTCTCGGTGGTATCACACCCACAGAACGAAGTCAGAATGTGTTTCACTATCATTTCTGTGTTTATGTCTTCAAGCGTGTAATTTCGAGTGCTCTCAGTGCTAATGCTGCTTTCCCACAGGAAACCCGTAGCAATGGTCTGGACGTTCACGCTGTTGTCGATGAATTCCACAGAGCCGCCTTTGCATATTTCGATTATTTTGTCACCATTTTCGTCAATGTAATAGCTTGGCAGAGTTTGCGTGTTGAGGTCAGGTTTACTGATAAGGACGACGTTCCTTGTCAGTGTGCATTCGCTGCCGTCTGAAAGGGTAACCGTTATCTGCAATTGTCCGAAATCGCCATTGCCCCATTTGATGGTTACGCTTTCACCATTGTCGTTCGAAGTTATATCACCGCCTATTGCAGTCCACAGGTAACTTTCCATTTCTGTTCCGGTGGGATGGTCGGTCAGTGCGGTGTACGTCACCTCATCACCCTTGCAGGCAGCTATGGCGTCTGCATAGTTGTTTTCTTCTGTCAGCAGTTGCGGATAAAACTGATCAAGGTAAGATGTGAGGTCACATTCCTGCTGGGGGCCGAGAATTGTCACCATGCAGTTTTGCTGGATTTGATTTGTGTCGCTGCTTGTAATGGGTATCGTGGAACAAATTGCTTGTATCGGCACCAGCGAGAGCAACAAGGTTAGTGTAATGATAATCTTTTTCGGGTTATTTTTTAATAATTTTCTTTGTGGATGTGCCATCAGATGTTACTATTTTCAAAAAATAAATGCCATCATTCAGGCCGTTTATTTCGATTACCGACTGACCGTTCAGGGAAGATCCTCTCTTGACAAGAACGGCTTCTCCCTTGACGTTGTAAAGCACCATATCAGATATGTTTTTCCCTGCCTTTACCATTATTTTGTCGGATGCAGGATTGGGGTATACGGAAATGTCTTTATTCTCAATGCCGGCGATATTCACATCATGATTTGTGTTTGTGTCTCCCCAAGGATACAGCAGCGTGGTGTCGTTGAACAACGTGATATAAACATTGCTGCAGCCGGATGCTCCTTGCAATTGTGTCGTTTCGTCAAAACTGATTGACCCATTGTAGCAGCCCGTGAGCAGAACATCGCCATCGTTAGGATTGATAATCGCCCGGCTGTGGTCTCCCACATAACGGGACACGTCGGGGATTCCAAAGTTTGCGGCACTGATTAGTTCCCCCGAATCATTATACCGTAGTAATGCATGTCCATAATTTTCCGTATGGAACACACTATCATTGACAACTAAATCACGGTTATATCTAACTGTAAACATCACTTGATTGTTCATCGCTATCAAGTCTTTGCGTTCAGCAAATTCGGCAGTTCCATATCTTGTGCTTTTCGTTATGCCATAAGAAATATGTTGCCCTGTTTGTGCATTGAGTTTTTCAAAGAAACATTCCATCTTGGCTGGACTCAGGGAGGTGGAACCGACAATGATTAAATCGGTATAGTTTGAATCAAATGCCAATGTACTGCCTGTCGTGTCGTAGCCGAAGGCCCCGAGTACATACAGATGATTGTTGTCTGGGTTTACCGCACACGAGAAAAACCCCGAACTGAAATGACGCGTCCTACTATTCGAACGCCTGAAAAGCTGATGTAACCATTTCACAGTGCCTGAAGAGTCTATTGATAATACAAAACCCACATCGTTTACACCTGCATCTTGTATGGTCAACTGCCCATTACCATTTGTCGCCATTGAGCATTGGAAGGTGGAATCTTCATGAGATGAATTTCCCAGATAACCAGATAATATAATATTTGTATTATTTTCAGCACATAGATTAGAATAGACGATATTGTTTTCGTAAATGGGGCTTCCTGTTCCAATTGTGCTGATGGTGTCAAACATGGCTTTATCCCACAACATTTCAAACGAAGGCGATATTTTTAACACCATACATTTCGCCGACCCATCTTCGAAATTGTCTAAATCGTATCTGTATCTATGGTCATCCAATGACAGAAAGACGGAATCCCAATGCCAAACATTGCTCGTTATGTGGAAGATATACATCTGACCGCTATTGTCAATATAAAATGGATGGCAGTTCGTTCCAAATGAAGACTGATTGTAATATCCGCCTGAGAAATAACTGAGAACTGATATAAAATGCTCGTCTGTTTTATTTCCATCAAGGTCAAATGTCAGTACGGCTGTATAATTACCCATACTTCTTGGATAGGTAGGGTTTTGGCTTTGATTCACATTACCCATTAATAACGTGTCTATGTACCATAATCCCTCACCGCTTCTTGTTGGAACGAATATTTCTGTCTGTATTACAATTGCACTGTCGCCAACCAGCTGCATCCAAGATGGATTGGAACCCTGTGTGTGACCTTGTTGTGTGTATTTAATAACCTTGTGCCACAGCAGATGCCCTTCGGGGCTGAGTTTGGCAATCAGCGTGGATTTCACATCCGTCATGTAGAACTGACGTTGGGAATAGGTCAGCGAATCGGGGTCGGGCATTGGCAGCAGCTCCACCCCGTCGAGCGTCGCGCCGTATCCGAATGTGCCGAGAATATAGATATTGCCCTCCCGGTCGAAGAGGCTTTTCACAATCGTGTTCGACGGTACACCGCTGATATTGTCGCTGCTGGTCCAGCCTTTCGCCCACTGGAACTCCTGGGCCTGGGTGGCGAGGGCGGTCAGTACGAGGAGCGCTAAGATGAATGGTCTTTTTGTATCCATAATACTACGGCTTTCTATTTGTTGTTTTCACTTATCCAATGAAAGAAGAACGGATCTTCTATCTCATAATGCTCGTTCTTCACTACATAACCAAGTTTCATCAGTCGCAACAGCGAACTGTAGGTGGTGCTTGTGGCCTGTGAGCGGTTGAGTAGTGGCTGCTGCGCCTGCGCCAGTTGCCGCAATGTGAAGCGGTCTGTGCGGTTCATGCTCTGCCACAGCCGCTCATAGTCGAGGTCATGCATGGTCGCCAACGCATCGACAGAGCGTTGTACGACATTTTCCTCTTCTTTCCGATACACAAGCATTTCCCAGACCTGCGATGCAAGCTGCTGCGTATAATATGGGTGGCAGCCCGTAAAAGAGAGAATCTCTTCCGCAACGCCGGTACTGCCGTCAGGCAGGCGGGACGTGACAAATTGCAGGAAATCATCATAAGGAATCTTGCCCAGTCTCACTACCTGACCGAAATGATAGAATGGCGATTTCTTTTTCTCAAAAATAGCCTCCATCATCGATTCCTGACTGCCAAGGAGCATATAGTTCAGGTTGTGCTGCCGTTGCATCAGCGAGCGCAGCTGCTTGTCAAAGCCTTTGGCAATATTTACTACTTCTTGGAACTCGTCGATGACGACGATAAAGCGGTTGTCTGCCGTTGCCACCTTTTCCAGCAGAGCCATCGCGTCCTCCAGCAGTACGACGTTGTTGGCCGCAGGCTGAAAGTTCACCTCTAGGGCTCCAGTTACGGCATTGACAGATACTGTTGGGGCTATGCGGAAATGCGTCATCGAGTGGCGTATCCGCTCCATCGGATAGATACGGAAAAGAGCCTTTAATAACTGCGACGCGAAGTCGCTTACGCTTACCACATACTGCATATCAAGCCGAATCTGTGGCCGGTCAGAGTCAGCCAGTACACGCTGCACCAAACTGCTTTTACCATATCGGCGCGGACTGATAAGGACAATATGGTTTTCACTGTCCAACTTTTGTTTCAGCAGGGCGGTTTCTTCCACCCTGTCCGTGAAATAGTCCCCATCTACAATTGTCCCAAACTTAAAAGGATTCATATTCTTAGCCTATTATGATTGCGAAATTTTTCGCAACGAAATTTTTCGCAAAGATACGGTTATTATCTGACATGGCAAAATAAATCTCACCGTGTCACGATTAGTTGCTTGCTGTACTGCTTGCCGGAGCGGGTGAGGAGGTGCAACAGATAATGGCCGGCAGGAAGCGGTGAGAGGTCGATGCTGGTACTGCTGAAGCGGAGGGGTATCATCTGGGCGGCATCGTTGAAGACGGTAGCCTGGACGAGGGTCTCGCCGCCGAGGTCTATGGTGACGCTGCCACGGGCGGGGTTGGGGTAGAGGATGACGTTGGCGTCCTCCATCTGCGCAATGCCGACGGTGTCCTGCTGCACCGTGTCCGTCGGCGGCACGTAGGGATGCAGCAGCGTGGTATCGTTGAACAACGTGATATAAACATTGCTGCAGCCGGATGCCCCATGCAACGAAGTGGAGCTGTCGAACCCCATGACCCCGCTGAAACATCCAGTCAAAAGGACATCGCCATTAGGATTGATAATCGCGCGGCTATAGTAGCCCATGAAAGCCAGATTATCATCCGGGGAATCAAACAGTTTCATGGAAAGCAAAGTCCCGTCATCTTTGAATCGGAAAAGAGCAATTTTGGAATTGTAAAAATCACCAAAATTGTAGACGGTATCCACTCCGATGATATTATATGTGCAACGAATTTGAAAAAGGATCTGATTGTTCTGATATATGATTTCCGACCCATTTGGTCCGTCTTGGACTGTTCCTCCACTTTTTGCAGTTCCCTGCGACTGGTATTGACCTGTCGTTAAACCTATCTTCTCAAATGTGGATAGCTGCTTCTTTACATCTGTGAACATCCATTGGGTAGGAATGCTGTCCTCTACTCGGATGGATAAACTGCTGTCAAAAAACAACGCATTGCTGCTGTCGCATAATTCGGTTGACCATAGAATTACAGCAGAATTGCTATCATTGTTAACGGCAATGCATTGAGGATAATAGAACATTGCATACCTATTGGCCGTTTCGTCACGATACAATTGAGACAGCCATTGAACATCTCCGGCCGTATCAATTTTTACGACAAATCCTGCCCCCGTGCATTCTTCCCCTGAAACAACAAAATCGTGACCATTGTTCAGGTGAAGCGTCTCGTAAAAGGAAGAGTCGGTTGTGGAGTATCTGGTAATATACGATGTTAAATACATATTATTATTGTTGTCGACACTGAACCCGTTGCAATCCAATGTGAAAAAATCCATGTTTTCTGGATCATGGATTGTCGCACTATCGATAAGATTCTTCTGCCACAAAAGCTCATAATCTGGTGAAAACTTCAATATCTTGCGTTGATACATACTTGTTACAGAATCGTTTATAAGGAAAAAATCATCCATCGGATATTGGCGTATTTCATCTACAGATAAATACATTGAGTCATACTCATCAGACCACGCCATTTGTGCAATCATATAGATATTGCCGAGGTCGTCAACGTTAAAAAAGGAAGGCACATAAGACGGCGTTATCCAACCAAAATAATCTCGATGACGTTGAAGCGATAAAAAATGTTCGTCGACTTTATTACCAGATAAATCAAATGTAAGCATTGCTGTATAACGCCCGCTTGAAACAGGGTATGTTGGATTCTGAGATGGATTGTTGCTGCCTATAAGCAAGGTGTCCAAATACCATAGACCTTGACCCGAAGCAAATGGAACATGCAAATCTGTTTGAACAACTAACGTTGAGTCGCCGACAAGTTGCATCCATTGTGGATATGCGCCTTGAGCTGCACCATTGGTGTACTTAATAACCTTGTGCCACAGCAGATGCCCTTCGGGGCTGAGTTTGGCAATCAGCGTGGATTTCACATCCGTCATGTAGAACTGACGTTGGGAATAGGTCAGCGAATCGGGGTCGGGCATTGGCAGCAGCTCCACCCCGTCGAGCGTCGCGCCGTATCCGAATGTGCCGAGAATATAGATATTGCCCTCCCGGTCGAAGAGGCTTTTCACAATCGTGTTCGACGGCACACCGCTGATATTGTCGCCGCTGGTCCAGCCTTTCGCCCACTGGAACTCCTGGGCCTGCATCGACGCCACTGAGAGCGCGAGCAGCAAGAAAATGACATGTTTTCTCATATACTTAATTTTTATATGCATTACTTTACTTCTTTTTCTTTGTCTCTCAATTGTTCAACGCAAAACGAACCACATAACCCCATTTCGCACTTTGACAAAGACAATCTGCACACTAAGTCCCTCGTTTTGGCGACAAGGACATCATATGGAAGCCCCATGATAATATGCTTGTTTTTAGTATATTGCGCAAATATAATATTATCCATAAATTAAAATAAACTTATTGCAAATATACGAAAAATAATTGTTTTGTAAAAAAAAATTGTGGTTTTATTGTATTTTTCTTTAAAATTGTTGCGAACATAAATATGGACTGCCTGATGGCGTTCCTATGAGAGTTTATTTGTGATACAATCACCGAAAAAAAGACAAGGTGTCGCATGGCAAGACCTACAGGTTTTGCCACGGGACAAATATTAATATAGCGATATCATCGCTTGACAAGGGACACGAAGATAGGGGACATTTACGGCTCGCCGAGGTGGCGGCAGATAATCTGCACCTGCAATGGGGTGAGGCGTTTCTGGCTTTTGACGTAGTGCGCGGCCTGGAGGTCGGCCATGAGGGCGGAATTGGTGTGGAGTTCGCGGGCGAAGAGGCGGCGGGAAACCTCCTTGTCGTAGCCGGGGAAATAGCGTCCGGCCAAATCCTGTTTGAAAATAAATCCTGACATTTTGTTTGATTTTTAGTAATCTGCTCTATATATACCTGTCAAACAAAATAGGTCAGAAATGAGGGGACGGGCTCAAATCGTCCCCTATTGTCCGCATTTGTCTGTTTTTGGTGCAAGGCACAATGTCTTTACACCGGACGAGATTGTTAATTAATCTTAAATATTTATGAGCATCTTGGCTATTACGTTGATTTAGTGGCTTGTACGGTAATTATGACGTGAATTCGTATTGGGCTGGTTTCCAGATAGATACGGGGGGTTCGCCGAAGGGTCGCCGAGAGACCGCCGAAGGGACACCGAGAGGAGGAAAGAAATACCTGTGTTCCATACCTGGATTTCAGTGAATTATATATAACGATATTTTTTTTTGCCATGTCGCAGAAAAATAGTACTTTTGCAAAAAAAATAGAGAGAGATGATGCTCACAGGAAAACACTCTAAATTTATGACTTGCGACGGTAACTGCGCTGCGGCGACAGTAGCCTACATGTTCAGCGAGGTAGCAGCTATCTACCCCATCACCCCGTCCAGCCCTATGG
>CALGCG010000026.1 GCA_937884485.1 uncultured Bacteroidales bacterium | reverse complement strand
CTTTCTACTCCATGGACGACGAGACCTCCATCGGCACCATTCAGGCTATCGATGAGGCCGGCCGTACCGACATCAAGGCCATCACCGGTGGCGGCGGCTGCCAGGAGTACTTCAACATCATCGCTTCCGAAGCCGGTGAAGCTGTTGGTGCTGCTTCCGCTCTGTACAGCCCTGCAATGATTCAGGATGCCATCCAGGTCGCCATCAAGCTCATGAACGGCGAAGAGGCTGAGCCTGTTATCGTTATCCCCACCACCATCGTCTCCGCTGAGAACGTTGAAGAGTTCCTCGATCCCTCCAACAACCAGCCCCTCGACGGCGCCTCGGTGACCCTCTACGTCAACGGCAACCCCCTCAGCCCCGACTCCGTGGCCAACTGCAAATACTTCTTCCCCTACACCTGCACCGAGGGCGACACCCTCAGCCTCCAGGCCTCCGCTGGCGACCGCCTCGCCACAGCCACCACCTATGTGCCCTACGTCCCCACCTTCTCCAACATCCAGCTCGCCAACATCGACGCTGGCCACACCTTCCGCTACTACCAAGCCGAGCTCGACTTCCAGGACCACCCCGGCATCGACGAGTACTACAACCTCCGCGTCATGGTGCGCGACAGCGGCATCCGCTACAACGACTGGAAGCAGGACTTCGACACCGTCGACACCGTCCGCGCCACCTACTTCATGCTCCGTTCCAACCCCGAAATCACCGGCGACGCCTCCTACAGCAACCCCATGCTCGGCTATCTCTACACACGCAATTTCTTCAACGACAGCCAAATCGACGGACAGAACTACCACACCTACATCAATATCCTCCACCTCATCGACACCAACGAGGTGCAGCCCTTCAAGCACGAATACACCGTCACCCTCGAGAGCATGACCTACGCGCGCATGCGATACCTTATTGATGTCGCGCGCCAGGGCTCCTCCAACAGTTTCTTCACCGAGCAGGGCCAGGTGCGCGGCAACGTCGACGGCGCCCTGGGCATATTTGCCGGCTCCGCCAAGAGCGAGTTCACCTTCTGGCCCGACACCCTCCGCGTCGTCACCGACTCCTCCGGCACGGTGCTCCTTCCCCCTCCCGCCACGCAGCGCCTCCTCGCCACCCGGCGGCAATGAAAAACCGACTTTTTGCCAAATTACAGCACCTGAGACCCTCTTTCAGGTGCTTTCTTTGTGTAAATAGTTTGTAAATCAGAAGGTAACGACAGGTTCTACCTCCCCTCCATAGCCCTACCAACTCCCTACCAACACCCTACCAACTCCCACCACCTTGGGAGATGATAGGTCGAAAATAGGGTGGGGAAGGGGAGTGAAAACGGAAATTTTGCCAAATCGGCATCGTCCGCCCACCCCCCCTGTAGAGACGCGGCATGCCGCGTCTCTACAGAGGGGGTGGATGATGGTTAAAAAAATGTAAAATGAAAAAATATTTTGCCAGTTCGAAAAAATGTCGTATCTTTGCAGTCCGAAATATAGGGGAGAAAACCCTGTTGAATGAGTGAAAGTAATTAAAAAACAAACAATTAAAAAATGTACGCAATCGTAGAAATCGCAGGCAAGCAATTCAAGGTCGCCCAAGATCAGAAGATTTTCGTCAACCGTCTGAAGAACGACGAGGGTAGCGAAGTTTCTTTTGACACCGTGATGCTTAAAGACAATGATGGCAACGTCGAGGTTGGCAAACCTTACATTGCTGGTGCTAATGTAAAGGCCACCGTCCTCCGTCATCTCAAGGGCGATAAGGTTTTGGTGTTCAAGAAAATCCGTCGCAAAGGCTTCCAGAAGATGAATGGCCACCGTGACTATCTGACCCAGATCAAAATCGATAGCATCAACTAATTAACCGTAGTGTCTAACCTTTTAAAAACAGTATATTATGGCTCATAAAAAAGGTGTTGGTAGTTCCAGTAACGGTCGCGAATCCGAAAGCAAACGCTTAGGCGTCAAGATTTTTGGTGGTCAGAAATGCATCGCCGGCAACATCATCGTTCGCCAGCGCGGCACCGCCCACAACCCCGGCCAGAATGTTGGCATGGGTCGTGACCACACGCTCTACGCCCTCGTCGACGGCGTGGTGAAATTCCACAAAGGCCGTGAGGACCGCAGCTTCGTCTCCGTGGTTCCTGCCGAATAAAGAAAGTAAAAAGCACGTGTTGCTTCAGACAACAACTGCCCGCGTCAACGGGCAGTTTTTTTTGTTTGTTATTTCCCGTTCTCCAGCTGTACGCGAACGCTTGCGGCGTGGATTTTCTCCAGCAGTTCCTTCATGAAGTCGGCTTCGAGGCCGAGGGCTGTGGCCTGGTGCAGGCGGTCGTTCATCATGTCGGCCCAGCGTGCCTGCTGGTAGACGGGCATGTGGGCGTCGCGCTTGACGGAGGCGATGCGTTTCGACACCGCCATGCGCTGTGTGAGCAGCGAGATGAGGTCGTGGTCGATGTCGTCGATTTTGCGTCGCAGGGGTTCGAGGGCACGGGCGGCCTCGGCCACGGAGGTGGGGTAGGGGGTTGAGGACCAGTGCACTAGTACGTCTTTCAGTGCCTGTGGGGTGATTTGCTGGGCGGCATCGGTGAGGGCCTCGTTGGGGCGGGGGTGCACCTCGACCATGAGGCCGTCGTAGTCCAGCTGGTGTGCGGCGCGTGCCAGGGGGCCTACGAGGTCGGCACGGCCTCCCATGTGGCTGGGGTCGCAGAGGATGGGCAGATCCGGGTGCTCGTGGCGCAGCTCCATGGCCACCTCCCACAGGGGGGAGTTGCGGTAGCCGTGGTTGTTGTACATGCTGAAGCCCCGGTGCACGGCCGTCAGGTGCTCGATGCCGGCTTTTTGCAGCCGCTCGATGGCGCCGAGCCATAGCCTCACGTCGGGGCAGACGGGATTTTTCACCAGCATGTGGGCTCCGCTGCCGCGCAGGGCCTGGCATAGTTCGTCGACCATGAAGGGGTTGGTGGTGGTGCGGGCGCCGAGCCAGAGGGTGTCGATGCCGTAGGCCAGGCAAAGCTCGACGTGCTCGGGCCGTGCCACCTCGCAGCAGTAGCGCACGCCCAGTTCGTTGGCGAGGTCGCGCATCCAGCCCAGGGCCGGCTCGCCCAGGCCCTCGAATGCCCCCGGACGTGTGCGGGGTTTCCACACTCCGGCACGGATCATCGTCACTTCGGGGATGGCTTTCAGCGCCAGGGTCACCTCGCGCAGCTGGGCTTGGCTCTCCACGCTGCAGGGGCCAGCTATGATGGTTTTGCTCATGGTCGTTGTTTTTTTCGATAAAAATGTTTTGCAAAAATACACAATATTTTTGAATTATCGGCGTTAAAGTGATATGAAAATTAAATATCTTAAGATAAAGAACTGGTTTTTGGTCACCCTGATGGGTGCTATGGGTTTCTCTTCGTGCCACTGTAACAAGGAGTTGGCCGACCCCCAGCCGGACACTCCGCCCATCCAGGACCGCGAGCCGGTCAGGCTGATGTACGGTGTGCCGAGCATGAATTTCATGATCCGAGGCCAGGTGAGGGACGTCGATGGCCGTCCGGTGCGCGACATCCGTGTCAACATGCTCGATCGCGGCATGGAGGTGAAGGACGGCGAGTTGCAGGGCGACCCCGACAATGTGCAGCGCTATCTTGAAAACACCGCCGTGCGTACCGACGACGAGGGCCGTTTCACCATCCAGAACAACGGTCTGCCGCAGCAGCAGGTGCGCCTGCTGGTGCGCGATGTCGACGGCAAGGAGAACGGACTGTTCCAAAACCAGGTGGTCGACATGGAGGTCGAGGCCGGCGATGTGGATCGCTCCGATGCCAACGGATGGCACCAGGGCACCTACAACAAAGAGGTGAGAATCAAGTTGGAAAACAAATAAAAAGCCGTTATGAAACTCCGTCTCTTGAAGGCAAAGCACTGGCTGCTCATCACGTTGATGGGCATGCTGGGCCTCTCCTCGTGCGAGAAGCAGGAGGATATGTACGGGTGCCCGGAGCCGGACTATACCGATTCCACCGGTATGGATCCGATGTACGGTGTGCCTGAGACGGATTTCAGGGCAATAAATTAAACGGCTATGGGTTTGTCGCTCAGGCAGAAGGTTGGACTGGAGCTGCAGCGGTCGTTGCGGCACAACGAGGCCGCGCTGCATCCGTTGCGGACGCTCTTCTGGGAGTGCACGTTGCGGTGCAACATGAGTTGCCGCCACTGTGGCAGCGACTGCAAGGTGCAGCCCGAGGTGAAGGACATGCCCGCCGCGGATTTCCTCCGCGTCATCGACTCCATTACGCCGCATGTCGACACCCACAAGGTTTTCATTATCTTCACCGGGGGCGAGGCGTTGCTGCGTCCCGACCTGGAGGAGGTGGGCCTCGAGCTCTACCGCCGCGAGTATCCGTGGGGCGTGGTGACCAACGGTTTCCTGCTCGACGAGCGGCGGCTGCAGAGCCTGATGGCCAGCGGCATGCATTCGATCACCGTCAGCCTCGACGGTTTCGAGGAGCAGCACAACTGGATCCGCCGCCATCCGCAGAGTTTCGAGAAGGCCACCGCCGCCATCCGCCTGCTGGCGCAGCAGAAGGACATCCTGTGGGATGTGGTCACCTGTGTCAATCCGCGCAACTATCCCCATCTGAAGGAGTTCCGCGAATATCTTGTGTCGCTGGGCGTTCCCGCCTGGCGTTTGTTCAGCATCTTCCCCATGGGACGCGCCGCCGGCAACCCCGAGCTGCAGTTCACCGACGAGCAGTTCCGCGGCCTGCTGGATTTCATCCGCGACTGTAGAGTAGAAAACACTAACGCATTGACACAATCACGCACTGATGCATTAACAAATCCACGCACTGACGCATTAACGCATTCCCGCACTAACATTAATGTCAGTTACGCCTGCGAGGGTTTCCTCGGCGAGTACGAGCAGAAGGTGCGCGACCATTTCTTCCACTGTCGCAGCGGGGTCGACGTGGCCAGCATCCGTTGCGACGGCGCCATCAGCGGCTGCACCTCCGTGCGCAGCCACATGGACCAGGGCAACATCTACAAGGACGATTTCTGGGACGTGTGGGAGAACCGCTTCCAGGTGATGCGCGACCGCAGCTGGGCCCGGAAGGACCAGTGTGCCTCGTGCAAGGTATGGCGCTACTGTGAGGGTTCCGGCCTCCACCTCTACGACGACGAGGGGCGCCTGCTCACCTGCCACTACAATCGCCTGAAAAAATAATTTTGCCGTTTCGCCTTTATTTCGTATCTTTGCATCCGCAAATGTGGATAGATTTGTAATGATTGCAACCACTTGAAAAAATGCTAAAGCGTTGTTCAACTGCGACTTCATTCTCAAATCTGTTACATTTAGAACATATGTATCAACAAGTTAAAATGTAACAAAAATGAGTTATTTCTTCACGAGTGAAAGTGTAAGCGAGGGCCATCCCGACAAAGTGGCCGACCAGATTTCCGACGCGTTGCTGGACGAGTTCCTTCGTCATGACCCCGAAAGCCATGTGGCCTGCGAGACGCTGGTGACCACAGGCTTGGCCGTGGTGAGCGGCGAGGTGACGTGCGACGGCTACGTCGACGTGCAGCAGACGGTGCGCGATGTCATCCGCGAGATTGGCTACACCAAGGGCGAGTACAAGTTCGAGGCCGAGAGCTGTGGTGTGCTCAGCGCCATCCATGAGCAGAGCCAGGACATCAACATGGGCGTCAGCCGCAAGGCCAAGAAGGACCAGGGCGCCGGCGACCAGGGCATGATGTTCGGCTATGCCTGCCGCGAGACCGACGAGCTGATGCCGTTGCCCATCACGCTGGCCCACATCATCCTGCAGGAGCTGAGCCGTATCCGCCGTGAGGGCAAGCAGATGAAGTACCTGCGCCCTGATGCCAAGAGCCAGGTGACCGTGCAGTACAGCGACGAGGGCCGTCCCGAGCGCATCGACACCATCGTGGTCTCCACCCAGCACGACCCCGACGTGGAGCAGGAGCAGATCCGCAAGGATGTGGAGAAGGTGCTCCTTCCGCGCGTTATCAAGCGTCTGCCGAAGGAGACACAGAAGCTGTTCAGAGTGGAAAGTGGAAAGATGAAAGTGGAAAGCAAGGGTGCGTCAACCAATTCTCAATTCTCAATTTTCAATTTTCAATTGTTTGTCAACCCGACGGGCAAGTTCGTCATCGGCGGTCCCCACGGCGACACGGGCCTGACGGGCCGCAAGATCATCGTCGACACCTACGGCGGTCGCGGTGCCCATGGCGGCGGCGCCTTCAGTGGCAAGGACTCGTCGAAGGTGGATCGCTCGGCGGCCTACGCCACGCGCCATATCGCCAAGAATCTGGTGGCCGCCGGTGTCTGCGACGAGGTGCTGGTGCAGGTGGCCTACGCCATCGGCGTGGCCGAACCCGTGGGCCTCTATGTCAATACCTATGGCACTGCCCATGTGAAGATGCACGACGGCGAGATTGCCGAGAAGGTGAAGAAACTCTTCGACCTGCGTCCCTACGCCATCGTGGAGCGCTTCGGCCTGAAGAACCCCATCTTCCGTCCCACCGCCGCCTACGGCCACATGGGCCGTGACCCCTACGAAGCCGAGGTCACCGTCTACAAGAACGGCAAACCCCAGCAAAAGACCGTCCAGTTCTTCGGCTGGGAAAAACTCGACATGGTGGACCCCATCAAGAAGGAGTTCAAACTATAGGATCATGCCTGATGACGGTTACATGATGCACAAAAAAGAAAGCGCATGGGTCAGGTACCCATGCGCTTTTATCATAATTGGAGGTTTCCCGTCAGAACACCACCACCTTCTTCGCCGCCAAAGTCCCCACCTTCACCAGGTAGACACCCTTGGGAAACAGGGGCGACTCCTCGTCAGTAGCCATCGTGGCCACCTTGCAGCCTTTCATGTCGTAGACTTCTACTGAAGTCTCTGCTCCTGCTGCATTGTCGGTGGCGACATAGATGTGTCCATTGTTGGCCCATACCCTCAATGCACCCTCCTCCACATCGCCAATGCCCTCTGTTTCTCCCTCGGCAAGGAATATGGCCTCCAGATTCACGTCCTGCATAACTACAATGTAGCGTGGATTGTCGGTGTTCCCGTCGCTCCAGCGTGCAAAATGATAGTTGTGGTACGCGTTGGCCTGTATCTGCGCTTCATAGTTGTCGCACGAGGGTGCATTCAGTATCTGCACTGTGCCCCTCGACAGGTCTTGAGGTCTAACCGAAAAATCGTACATTAAATCCTCCTGAATATCAAATCGGTGCCAATAGGCCGCATTCTCGTAACCCGACCCAAATCCGCACGGCACATTGAGTATCACATCATCACTCAAATCCTTGAAAGCGGTGCTGTCAACTGTCGGTGCCGTTGTAGCAAACGATTTGATACGCACCACCTGTGTGCAGCCCTTGAATGCATTTTTACCAATACTTTGTAGTCCACTGCCTAGGCTAATATTGGTCAAATGGTCGCAATTTATAAAAGCACTCTCCCCAATACTGGTCACCGAGTTCCCAATAGTTACCGACGTCAATCCACTGCACTTATAGAAAGTAAACTTCCCAATGCTGGTCACCGAATTCGGTATTGTCACCGATGTTAACCCACGGCAACTATAGAAAGCATATTCCCCAATGCTGATCACCGAATTAGGTATCGTCAACGACGTCAATCCACTGCAATGAGAGAAGGCATATTCCCCAATGCTGGTCACCGAATTAGGTATCGTCAACGACGTCAATCTACTGCAATGAGAGAAGGCATATTCCCCAATGCTGGTCACCGAATTAGGTATCGTC
>CALGCG010000025.1 GCA_937884485.1 uncultured Bacteroidales bacterium | reverse complement strand
CAGCTTCCAGGTCAGTATTATTGGGCATCCACATCTCGATGACAACATTGTCTTCTGCGTTGAACAGGGAAGTGGGCTCGGGCTCGGTGGGAGCGGTGGTCTCAGCGGGGGCAGTATTGCCGGCGGGAGCAGTGGTGCCGGCAGCGGGGGCAGTGGTACCGGCAGGGGGCTCCTGGCAGCCTGCCAGAATACCCAGACACAGAACCAAGGCCAGGGTCAAAGCGAGAACTCTTTTTAACATTTTGGGAACCTCGTTTCTTTTAAGATTGGTAAAGTGGCATTTGGCGGCGTCCCGCCTCCTGCCCGGTCGTCATTGCAATGTGACAGTATTATCATACTTTTTTGCATAAAAAAACGCAATTGTCAACCTGTTAGCTTTTTGCCAACCTGTTTTCATTTTAAAATGAAGAGAGGTGCCGCCTCAGAAATCCTGAGATAGCACCTCGTGCCGTATAAATTGCGGGGCGTTGAGGCTGCAGGCTAATGGGTATTTTTAAGCCTGTACTCCTTGGGGGTCATGCCCGTATACTTTCGGAAATGGCGCAGGAAGGTATTGCTGCTGGGCATGCCGACCATAGTTCCGATCTCACCGATGGTGATGTCGGGGTCTTTCAAAAGCTCCACCGCCTTCTGGATCCGGAAGAGCTGAATGCTTTCGCTGAGATTCATGCCGGTCTTGTTCTTGTAGTAACTGCTGAGATAGCTCCGGGATACCCAGAGAGCGGCAGCCATTTCCTCGCCGGAGAACTCCCGGTGGTAGTTTTCTTCCAGATACTGCTGCACCGCGTTTAATAGCTGGTCATCCTGGGCAGGCTTGGCAGGGGTATCGGCGGAGCAGATGAAGTCCAGCACAGCGCTGATATATTCCCGGGCTGCACTGCATTTTGAAGTCAGGGTGTTGTAAACACCGCTGGCAGCGGCCAGTTTTTCCGCGCTGGGGGTCAGTTCCGTCATGGCGTAAGATACGGTATTGACAATGGCAATGCACAGCATCTCCATTTGGGTGTGGGTGATGCCGCTTTCCAAATTCTTCTCCAGAAGCTCCCGGGCAAGCTCCACTGCTTCGGTCATGTTACTGCTGCGGACCAGGGCAAAGAGCTTCTTCATGGTGATTGTCCTCCTCTGATTCGTTATGTAGAATGAGTTTCGGGACGCTTCCTGAAAAACGAACGTTTATCGGGAAACACGCCTCTATTGTACACAAAACGACCTGCAAAATCAAGCGTTTTTTGAGAAAAATCCGGCTATTTCTTCATCATAAAATCATTGAGACAAAAAGAGGGCAGCGACCGCCGCCGCTGCCCGTTGGATGATCAACGTACTGGGAAGTCGAAATAGGTGTCGGGGTAGGGCTCGTCGTTCAGCGTGAAGTGCCACCATTCGCTGTCCAGCGGGCGGAAGCCGTGGCGCATCATGGCCCGGCGCAGAATCATGCGGTGCTCGAACTGCTCCGCCGTGATGCTGCGACCCTGCGGGCTGGCGCTGTTGTCGCCGTTGTATTCACCCGTTTCGGGGTTGCCGCAGAAATCGGGATGGCTCTCCGGGCCGAACCAGTCGAAGGTGCCGCCCATGTCGAGTTCCTTCTCCGTCGCCATGTCGAAAAGCGTCAGGTCCACCGTCGAGCCCCTGGTGTGGCCGCTCTTGGCCATGATGTATTCCTGCTCGAAGAGCACGCTCTTGTCCAGGTCGGGGTAGAAATAAGACTTCATGGCCGTGTCGGCCAGGTCGGCCGCCCAGCGCACGAAATGGTCCACAGCCCCCTGCGGACGGTAGGCATCGTATATCTTCAGGCGGTAGCCCTGCGCCACGAGGTCGTCGCTCACAGCGCGCAGGCTGTCGGCAGCCCGGCGCGTCATCAGCGCCGTAGGCTGAAGGTAGCCGTCGATGCGCGTACCGACGAAATTGTAGGTGCCGAAATAGCGGATTTCCAGAATGGCATCGGGCACCACATCGGTGATGTTCACAAAGTCCGAAACATCCTGTTCGGGAGTGGCTGCAGCCGCCGAGTCCTTCTCGCTGCAGGCCGTCAACGCGGCCATAAGCAATGCCGCGAAAACAAACAATGTACTTTTTTTCATGTCTATTCTTTTATTGTTTCAATAAACCATTTTTCCCTTTTGTCCAGTGCGCTGCCAACAGGCAAATTGCACCGCACATTGTACTATAACGCCGCACGCATTCTTTTATTATAAGTTCCGGACATAATTTTTCGTTCCCCGGTCCACAATAAAGCCTCGACATCTGCGTTATATATTTCAAAATAAAACAACAATAATCCCATGACCGTCATCGAACAGCTATACCAAGCCTATCTTTCCTCGCGCACCGTCACCACCGACTCGCGCGCCATCACCCCCGGGTGCATCTTCTTCGCCTTCCGAGGCGAGCGTTTCGACGGCAACGCCTTCGCCCCGCAGGCCCTGCAGCAGGGCGCCGCGCTGTGCGTCATCAGCGACCCGCAATACAAGGTCGACGACCGCTGCATCGTCGTGCCCGACGTGCTGCGCACCCTCCAGGAGCTTGCCTGCGAGCATCGCCGCCACCTGACCGTCCCCGTCGTCGGCATCACCGGCACCAATGGCAAAACCACCACCAAGGAGCTGGTCACCGCCGTCCTCGCCCGCCGCTACCGGGTGTCGGCCACCAAGGGCAACTTCAACAACCACCTCGGCGTCCCCCTCACCCTGCTCTCCATCCCCGAGAATGCCGAGAT
>CALGCG010000024.1 GCA_937884485.1 uncultured Bacteroidales bacterium | reverse complement strand
CTTATATAGTTCCTATATACAGTATATAAGAACTATATAAGAACTATATAAGAACTATATGTGAAGGGGCGAAGTGGGGGCCTATTGCTTGCCTCTTCGGCTCGAAGAAAAAGAGCGGCGAGCATGGTGCCGGCACGGCCAAGCGAACAGATAAAATTTGGTCATTTGCTTTTTTTTTTTTATCTTTGCAACCGAATTATGCCGTTTATCTCTGAAATACTACGCCACCGCAGCCTCTCCATCGTGGGGCTCGAAAAGAATACGGGAAAGACCGTATGCCTGAACTATATACTACATAGAATGAACCAGTTGGGCATCCATGTGGGAGTCACTTCCATCGGTGTGGACGGCGAGCAGGTGGACAGCGTTTTTGCCACCGCCAAGCCGGAAATCACCCTCTTCCGCGGCACCCATTTCATCACCTCGGAGAAGCACTACCTCATCCGCCAGGCCGTGAGCCGCCTGGTGGCCGTGGACAGCCAGCGCACCTCGCTGGGACCCCTGGTGACCGCCGAGGTGCTCATCCAGGGCAAGGTGCTGCTCTCCGGCGCCGCCACCACGGCGGTGCTCAAACGGCAGATTCAAAGTCTTGATTCCATGGGTGTTGACATTTCGATTGTCGACGGAGCGTTGTCGCGCCTGAGCCTGGCGTCGCCCACGGTGACCGACTGCATGATCCTCGCCACCGGCGCGGCGGTGTCCGCCAATGTCAAACAGCTCATCGCCAAGACCCGCCACCTCTACCAGCTCATCTGCCTCGACGAGGTGGACGAGGCCCTCAGAAACCGCCTCAGTATCATAGAATCAGGCATTTGGGCCATCGACAACGACGGCGAGATTCACGACCTGGAGATTGCCTCGGTCTTCCTCATCGACCGTTCGGAGAAGGACATCCTGCGCTTCGGACACACCCTCTTCGCCGCCGGGGCCATCAGCGACCGCCTGCTGAAGATTCTCGCGGCCAAAGGAAAGGATATCACCCTGATAGCAAGAGACTTTACGAAGATATTCGTCACCCCAGAGGTCTACGTCGACTACACCCGCCGGGGCAACCGCCTGATGGTGCTGCAGCGCTCCAAGCTCATCGCCATCACCCTCAACCCCACGTCGCCGCAAGGCTTTCTGCTTGATTCCAAGAGCACTTGCGACGCCCTGAGCGACGCCCTGCAGACCCCCGTGTATGATGTGATGAAGATAGAAGGAGTATAGTAGTTAAGGAGACAGTAGTTAAGTAGATAGTAGTTAAGTAGTTAAGTAGTTAAGACAAAAGTATGAAACACACACAAAAACAACACATTTGTCTTAACTACTGCCCGAAGGGCTAACTACTTTACTACTTAACTATTAGAAGAAGAAAAGAAGTCAAGGAGACGACACATTTGTCTTAACCACTGCCCGAAGGGCTGACTACTTTACTACTTAACTACTAAAAGAAGAAACAAAGAAGAAACAAAAAAGAAAATGAAGATAAAAGAACTATTGAAAAGCGACGCTGGATTCCAGTACATCATTGATAGCATGGACCTTATGTCGGCCGCAGGCCGAAGGGCCATGCTGGAGGCCGCTTTCCGCACCTCAGCCCCGGAACTGGAGGAGGAGTGGGACTGCCTGGAGGCCGCCATCCGTGCCACCAACGACATCCCCAACCGTCGCTACTACATCGACTTGCGCCACTGCCTGATGTGCCTGCACGACCTCAGCGGCACCTTCGCCTCCCTGGCCAACCACATGCCGCTCAACGAGGTGGAACTCTTTGAAATCAAGAGCCTTTGCTCCCTCTCGCGCTCCGCCGCCGCCGCTATCGAGGGCCTGGACCTCGGTGCCACCCTGCCGCTGCCGGACTGCAGCGAGCCCTTCGCCATCCTCGACCCCGACCATACAGGCATCGCAAACTTCTACATCTATGATAGTTACGACCCCGAACTGCCTGCCCTGCGGCGCGAGCTGAACGCCCTGCAGACCTCCGGGGGCGACCCCATGCGCATCAGCTACCTGCTGGCCCGCCAGAGCGAGATACAGAACCGCGTATGCCTGCGCCTCTCGGACGAGCTGCGCCCCTGGACAGAGACACTCGTAAACACCATGGAACAAATGGCTTACGCCGACTTCCTGCTGGCTCGGGCCGAGTTGGCCATCCGGTGGAACCTGGTGCGTCCCGCCGTCGGCGACCATATAGCCTACCGCCAGCTCTTCAATCCCCGCGTCAAACAGCGCAACGAGGAGATGCACCTGCGCTATCAGCCCGTGGACATCGAGGTGCGCTCCGGCGTGTGCCTCGTCACCGGCGCCAACATGGCTGGCAAGACGGTGCTGCTCAAGAGCATAGGCACCGCACAGATCATGGCCCAATGCGGCATGTTCGTGCCCGCCGAGGAGGCCACGGTGTGCCTGGTGGAGGGCGTGGTGACCTCCATTGGCGACGACCAGGACGAGATGAACGGCCTCTCCTCCTACGCGTCGGAAATCATCAAAATCAGCAACATACTGCAGTCCTGCCGCAACGAGCGCCTGCTGGTGCTCATCGACGAGCCTGCGCGCACCACCAATCCCGTCGAAGGCAAGGCCCTGGTGCAGGCCATCATCAAGATACTGGAATCGCTGCCCTCCATCACCCTTATCACCACCCACTACGGCCAGCTCGGCACAGACTGCCGCCGCCTGCGGGTGAAAGGCTTCGTCGAGGGCATGGAGAACATACCGCTGACGCCGCAGAGCATCAACCGCTTCATCGACTACTCGCTCACCGAGGACCAAAGCGACAACGTGCCCCACGAGGCCCTGCGCATAGCCTCCATCCTCGGCTGCGACGAGCAGCTGATCCACTTGGCACAAGAGAATATTAACCATTAAATACAACATTATGAGCAACATCGTTATTACCATCATCGTCGTGGCAGTCGTCGTACTGTTCATCATCCTGGTTTCCTACATCAAAGCGCCGCCGTCGGTGGCCTACATCGTCTCCGGATTGAACCGCAAGCCGCGTATCTACATCGGCAAGGGCGGACTGCGTGTGCCGTTGCTGGAGCGCCTGGACAAGGTGTTTCTGGGGCAGGTGACCGCCGACATCAAGACCAGCCGCACCGTGCCCACCAACGACTTCATCAACGTCAACGTCGACGCCGTGGCCAAAATCCAGGTCATCCCCGACATCGAAGGGGTGCGCCTCGCCGCCAAGAACTTCCTGAACATGAACGGGGCCGACATCTCCAAGCAGGTGCAGGACTCGCTGGAGGGCAACATGCGCGAGGTCATCGGAAGCCTCTCGCTGCGCGACATCAACATCAACCGCGACAAGTTCAGCGACGAAATCATGAACAAGGCCCAGAAGGACATGGAGGCCCTCGGTCTGCGCATCATTTCGTGCAACATACAGAACGTCACCGACGAGAAGAACCTCATCGAGGACCTCGGAGCCGACAACACGTGGACCATCCGCAAGCAGGCCAAAATCAACAAGGCCAACGCCGAGCGCGACATCGCCAAAGCCGAGGCCGAGGCCCAGAAGGAGGCCAACGACGCCCAGGTGGACAGCCAGACCCAGATAGCCATCCGCCAGAACGAGCTGGCCGTCAAGCGCAGCGAGCTGACCATCATCGAACAGACCAAGAAAGCCGACGCCGACGCCGCCTACGAGATTCAGCGTCAGGAACAGCAGAAGACCATCAACACCAAGACCGTCGACGCCCAGATCGAGCAGACCAAGCGCGAGCAGGTGCTCACCGCCGAGCGCGTGAAAATCCGTGAGAACGAGCTGCAGGCCGAGGTGATGAAGAAGTCCGATGCCGACAAGTATCGCATTGAGCTGCAGGCCGCTGCCGACCTTGAGCAGCAGAAGCGCGAAGCCGAGGCCCAGGCCTACCGCGCCGAGCAGGAAGCCCGCGCCCAGATTGCCCTGGCCGAGGCCAAAAAGCAGGCCATGGTGCTCGAAGCCGAGGGTATCAAGGCCAACGGCGAAGCCGAAGCCTACAAGATACAGAAAGCCGGCGAGGCCGAGGCTATCGCCATCGAGAAAAAAGGTCTTGCCGAAGCCGAGGCCATGCAGAAGAAAGCCGAAGCCTACGAGCGCTACGGCCAGGCGGCCATCCTCGACATGATGGTGAAGATCATCCCCGAGGTGGCGCAGCACGTCAGCGAGCCCATCTCCGCCATCAAGAACATGAACGTCTACGGCACCAGCGGTGCCGACGCCGCCGGCATCAGCGGCGCCGTGCCCACGGTCATCAAGCAGAGCTTCGACGTCATCGAGAGCGCCACGGGTGTCAACATGACCGACATCGTCCGCGCCAACACCATCGACGCCAAGGTGAACCGCAACATCAACCTCGACAGCGACAGCAAAGTGGACGTCAAAAAGTAAACGTCATGACCAACTGGACAGAAGAACAGCATATTCGTCTACGATGAGCACAGGGTTCTCGGCCACGGCTGGTCGGGCGATATGCTAGGTTCCAGACAAAAAAACGGCATAAACAAAAACAGGCCCGGCAGGCGCGATAAGCGCCTGCCGCAGGTATGGGCCAGATTATTTACTGAAATTTATAACATTGCGGCGAGGGTTTTGACGATGTGAAGTTTCATAATTGTTAACGTTTTTGATGTGTGCTATCTGATTATCAGTTTTCTTATGGAGGGGGTGGTGGAGATGCGGACGAAGTAGACACCGGCGGGGAGAGGGCTGATGTCGAGGGTGGTCTTGCCGTTTTCCACTTTCCACCGTCCGCACTCGCGGCCGGTGGCATCGGTCAGGATCAACGTGGAGGGCTGGTCGATCTGCTTGACTTGAATTTGTAGTTGTTTATGTGTCACTTGTCGAGATCGAATGCCGCCATTTTGGATTTGTGTTCCGAAGTGTGGTTTTCAACAGCGACTTATAGGCTTTTGGTGAATGTTCCAGAAAAGGAGTTTGCGTTGTCTCCACCATTGGCAAGGTGCCAACCTCTGGTACCCTCGACTGTCATAACCACTTTTGTGGCCGAAGTGGTGATGGAATTGACGGTGGCTTGCACAAAACCGTGGGTGCCGCCGGTATGTTCTATCGAAAGCGTGTTGCCACTGATGCTCCAGGTGGCAGACTCCAAGTCGTAAGTGCCAGTGTGGTCGGCATTGAGGGAGAAAGACCACTCAACACCATAAGACGCACGGAATTCCCAACTGCCGAGCACCATGCTCTCGGTCAGCGTCGGCGACTGTGTGGTGACGGTCTTTATCAGTGTGCCTGTGGCGTTGTTTAAAACGTTGGTAACATTCCCGTCATTGTCAATCTGCTGGTACTCGCCTTCGACTTCCAGCTTGTCTCCATTGATTGATTTGATGGTCATTTCCAGTTGTCGTGAACCGTTTTTGCCGACAAATTTATTGCCGTTGAGCGTCCAGTTGAAACCGCCTGCCATCAAGTTGCCGCCACCCGTATGGTCTGCTTTGATGTTGATGGTCTTGTTCTTCATTTCGTGGCTGCTCGGCCAGCCCCATTCGCCAACGAGGTTGGCCTCGGAGATTGAGGATGAGCCGCCGCCGGAGGGGTTGTCGTCGTTGTTGTCCTTGTTGCAGGAGGCGAAGGTGAACATTGTGGCTGCAACGAAGAGCAGCGCGGTCAGTTTTTTGATTTGTTTGTACATATTGTTAAAGTTTTAAGATGAATAAAATGCTGTTGTTTTCATGTTTTAGGTTGGTGTTATCCTCTCAGCGTGAGAAACGGGCGGAGGGGGCATCGGCGAGGGATTTGATGATGTGGCGTTGCATTGTTTATGTGTGTTAGTTGTTGTTCTTTTTCAGGTATTCTACCCACCAGCGGTCGGTGTTGACGAGGAGGAGGGCGCAGTCGTCGCAGCCTTGGATATTGGTGGCCACCGTTTCGACAGCTTTTCGTGACACCTTGCGGAGCATGTTGCTCCAAAGGATGACAACGGTGTAGCGGGTCGTGGTTTTCAGTTCTGGCAGGATGGCATGGTAGCGGTCGAGGGTCATGCTGCGGTGCAAGTCGCTGACGACGGTTGGCGACGGCGGAAAGTGGTCGAAGGAGCTATGGCTGTTCCAATCGAAGGAGAGGAAACCGCTCTGCGTGTAACAGTTGATGTGCCAGAAGATGAGTGAGTCGCCGTCGAAGTAGAGCACTTGTACGGGTTGTGCGCGGTGCTGCATCTGGGTGCTGTCAAGGTCGAGACGGACAAGACTGTCGGTCTGTGCCGTTGTGGCCACAATCTGCGAACAGGGCACCTTTTCGCGGCTTTCGTCAAGGAACGACGCAATGCGTTCCTCGTCCACCGTTTTGATTTCATCGATGCCGAACACCATCTTCGCCAACGGCGCGCAGCCGCCGAACAGCAGCACGGCGGCCAGCATTACGATTGTCAGTTTTGTTCTTTGCATAGATGTTGTTTTTGTAGTATTACATATAGTAGACGCAAAAGGTGGTCAAATCTTACAGATTGTGGAAAGGATTTTTTATCGTGAGAAGAGGTCGGATTGTTTCAGCAGGCGGACGGTGTGGGTCTTGCCCGATGCGGTGGTGAGGGTGAGTAGGTAGGTGGCTTGCGGGCGCGAGGTGAGGTCGAGCGAGTAGCGGCCTGCGCCCTCGGCTGTGAGGCGCATTTGCTGGCGGCGGCCTGTGAGGTCGGTGAGCCATGCGGTCTCGGTCAGAGGCTCTCCACCCTGCACCTCGATGGTCACCCTCTGCCGGAAGGGGTTGGGGTATGCCACGAAAGCCCCCTCGTCGCCCACCACGGTGATGCGCACGCTGCCAGTGTCGATGGGGTCGGTGTGGGTGGTGTCGCGCGGTACGTATGGGGTCATGAAGGAGGTGTCGACATACTTGGCTATGTATGCCATACTTTGTCCATTAGCAGAGAGAAGAATTGTGTCGAAGTTAGCGTTCGAGAATATCTGACCTGTGAAAAACAAGGTACTATCGATGGCGAGGGTTTGTCCTGGGGCGTCAGAGAAAGCGTTTTGGCTAAACTCGTAGAATCCGAGTTCGTGCCCCTCACAATCCCAAACAAAGGCACCCATGCCATATCCAGGACTATTGTTGTTTTCTATTGTCGAATCGTTGACCGTAATGTCGGATACATATTTCAACTGAGAGAATACCCTATTGTTGTGTATGGACAGGCAAACAGGCAATTTCTCAAAACATGTGAATAATGATGATTTGGCCACTCCGTATGATATGAGACCGAAACCACTCCTATCAATTCTCACCCAAAGCACATTGTTCCGGGTATCTATCAATGTGTCGTGATAGATGACCATGCTGTTGTCTCCGTTATGCAAACCTGAAATATTCCATAGAGTGTATATGGAATTGTTTGTTTCGTCAATTTCAATATCTCGGATGTAACTCGACATGGAAAGTCGCATGTTTCCGAGTGTATAATTGAGTTGCATTATTTGTTGCGGAATGAGTACTGCTGTGTATTGTATCAAACAACCCGCGACCCAACATAAAGAGTCAAGATGGAGAAGCAAAGAATCGGAACCTACTATTCCTAAGTGCACTGGATGCTCTGTTGTATACGCGGGAATCTCAAATTCTGTTGCAATGTACAATCTGCCGTATGCGTCAGTTTTCATTGACATAATCTTCGATGAGAGCGACTCCCAATCGCCCAAACCTATTGTTTCGAAGACGAAGGTGGATTCTATTAATGAGTCGAAATGAGGAGAGAATTTGAGTATCTGCTGGTTCCAGAGTGCGGAAGGTTGTTCGAGAGGATAAAGCAAGGGGTGAGAACCATCGACCATAATTTTATATGTGGCGATGGTACCATCATCAATAGAAAACCTTTCGTTAAGAATGTACTTATAGTCTTTGGTCAAGCGGGCTATGTATATGTTTCCGTCGTTGTCTATGGTAAATGTTTCGCTCGACAGCACGGTAGACTCCAGTGCATCAGGAGCGGGTGTCGGTTGTCCGTAAAGTCCTATTGTCAATGGCCGTCCTGTACTGTCGATATATCCCAATTCGATGAAATGCTGTTCGGCCACGCTACCGTCGAGGCGGAAGGTGATAAAACCGTTGGTCAGGGGGCTTGCTGTGCTGTCGAAGGATTGCAGGTAGCCAGCATCAAATGAGGTCAGCAGGGTGTCGAGGTAATAGAGAAAACTGTTGAAGTTATGCGACATCTTGAAACCCACCATGACCATAAACGCGGTATCGCCCATCGGGCAGAGCGAGTAGGCATAGCTGCTTTGCGGGCCGTAGATGGCCTTGTGCCACATCAGCTGACCAGACGGCGATAGTTTGGCGACGACTACGCTTTTGTATTGTTCGGAGACCACCTCTTGGGGCAGCAGGCGGACACCGCACAGCGAGGCCGATGGAGAGAATTCGCCGAGGAAATAGAAATTGCCCTCGGCATCCACAAACGAGCCAACGATATTGTTGGTCTCCGAGCCGTTCAGGTCGGGACCGGTGTAGGTCTTCACCCAGTCGAAACGCTGGGCGTGGGCGGCGAGGGACAGCACAACGAACGCCGCCAGCAGGATGACTCTCTTCATTGTATTTCGTTTTTCGTTAGACATGCTTTGTATCTTTTTTGCCACTATAGACGGGGGAAGTGTGCGAATTGTTGCAGTTGTTGAAAAAATATTTACGGGTGTTGGTTTGGGGGCTTGACATTGACTATTTGACGGAAGACTATCGCGTTGACTTGGTCTTCGCTTGTTATGTGGAATACGGCCATGGTCTTCCTATATTGCGAGGCGACGACAATGTCATTGTTCAAGAGTGTGCTATCCATCGGGAGGTTGTAGTGGTTGCGAGGCGCAAACCAGAAGCTGACGGCATTTGTGTCGGAGGGCAATTCGGCATTGAATTGGTCGCCGAAGTTGAATTCCTTCACCAATCCGTTCCAGGCGGAATCCGTCGTTGCTTCTATAAACGTCACATTGACAAAGACGGTGTCGTTGATGCGATAGTCCTTAATGAAGGCGGCACGGATGCCGGGGTGGCCGGCATAGGTCTTATAGGCAACGCTGCACTGGTCGAAGGGGACGGTGCGGGGCCAGAGCTTGACGATGAGCGTGCCGAGGACTATCAGCAGGCAGACGGTGAGCGTCACAGGCCATGAGGTGAGTTTGTCTATAAGCCTTTGGGTGTTCATATACGGTCGATGATTTGAGCGACGTTCTTGACGGTAGCGGCGCGGTCGGGATTGTCCTGATTGATGGTGTTCCCGTCGATGCCGGTGGTGGAGCAGGAGACGACGGTGAGGGCGAACAGGGCGGCGATGCTGGCAGCGGCGGCCTGACGTGCGCGGAAGCGGACGTGGTTGGAGAAGAGGTCGGAGGCGTCGGACTCGGGTGCCGGGGCGGGCATGGAGGCTTTGCGCTTGCCGGCAGGGAAGGTGCCATAGTGGGGGCGCATGCGGGAGCGACGGATGAAGCGCGACATGCGGAGGACGCCGACACGGGCGGGGTCGAAGACAAGGAGGCTGACGGTCCAGTAAAGGCATTCGGCGAGGAGGAGCATATAGATGAACTCGATGACAAGGCTGGTGACGAGGGCGGCGGCATTAAAAGCGAGGGAAGGGATGAGGATGCCCCAATAGACGGTGGAGGCGAGGGCCACCACGGAGAGGACGGCATAGACGGCCAGCACCCGAAGGCGGTAGGGGGCGGAGGGGTGGGTCTTCATGGCGCGCCGGCGTCTTGTTTGTTGCCGGCGGGACGCCGGCGCTCCATGGGCAAGGGCGCGGTCGAGGCGGGCGGACTGCTCGTCCCAGAGGGACTGGAGGTCGGAGAAAACGGGGTCTTCCTCGATTGCATCAACGCTTAATTGCTTGATTGTGTGCATATCTTCATTCATCTTCTTGTTTATGCAATTGGATTAACTTTTGGCGGATACGGTAGAGGTGTTGTTTGACGGCGGCTTCGGAGGTGCCTGCTATTTGGGCGATCTGGGCGTAGGAGAGGTGGTCGAGGTGCAGGAAGAGGAGTTTCTTTTCGTCGTCGGGCAGCTGGTCGATGAGGTTGTAGAGGTATTCGCGTCGCGGGTCGGTTTCTTCGGCGAGGGTGTCGATGAGGTTTTCGTCAAGGGGTATGAATTCGTAACGTTCTTTCTGTTTGCGTTTGCGCAGTTCCATGCCTGCGGTGTTGAGGGCTATGCGGTAGACCCAGGAGGTGGGGTCGCTTTCGCCGCGGAATTTCGGCCATCCACGCCAGAGGTTGCAGACGATTTCCTGGTAGAGGTCGTCGACGTTGTCGGGCTGGCGGTCGGTGAAGGCAAGGCATACTTTGTACAGGATGCGACGCGAACGGCGCAGCATCTGCTCGAATTCTGTATGTCTTGTCTCCTTACGGGTTACTACATTGTCTTTCTCGTTTGTCTTTCTCGTTTGTTTTTTCTATATACGTTAGATGCAAAAATACGAAAAAAGTAACAACTGAGATGATTTTTTTCCCCACGGAGGGGGTTACAGAACATCGAAGCGACAACGTGCCCCACGAGGCCCTGCGCATAGCCTCCATCCTCGGCTGCGACGAGCAGCTCATCAGCCTGGCGCAGGAGAATATCAACCATTAGAGCCCGATGCGGGGTTAGGAATGGTTGGTGTTTTTGGCTATAGTGAAAACGAAGCGGACGCCGCTGTCGGCGTTCTGGAATGCGGCTATCGTACCGCCGTGCAGAGCCACGGCGTTTTTGACGATGGCGAGGCCGAGACCTGTGCCTCCAAGTTTGCGGCTTCTACCTTTGTCGACACGATAGAACCGCTCGAAGATGCGCGACAGATGCTCCTGCGCTATTCCAACGCCATTGTCGGAGAAAGTGAACTGCCAATGGGTGTCGGCGTCGGAATGTGTAAGGGTTATCGTGGTGCCGTCGCCCGCGTAGGATATGGCGTTGTCGGTGAGATTGCGGAAGATGCTGTGGACGAGCGACGCATCGGCGCGTGCCATAAGCGTGGCGGGCAACTGGTTGTCGAAATGCATCTGATGTTCCTCCAGTTGCAATGCCGAAGCGTCGAGGACCTGCTCCACTATCTGTGAAATGTTAACTTCCTCGAACTTGTATGTCATCGGCGCCGCGTCGATTTTGTTCAGGGTGGCCATATCCTGCAGGATGGATGCCAGCCGCTGTGCCTGTCCGAAGCATTGCACAAGGAACTGCTGCCGCATTTCGTCGGAGATGTCGGGGTGCGTCAAGACCGTTTCCAGATAGCCCTGTATGCTTGCCACGGGAGTCTTCAGCTCGTGGGCGGCGTTTTGCGTCAGCTCGTGTTTCAGCTGGTTCTGCTCCTCTTTGGTGGCCTGCAGCTTCTTGTAGATTTTGACGATTCGCTCGGCTATCTCGCCAAGTTCGTCGTTCGAGAAGGTGGCCAGTTCCTCAATTTCAAGGCTTTCGCCCAAAGCGATTCGTTCGGCGAAGGTACGTAGCTTGTCGATGCTGTTGCCTATTTTTCTTGTAAAACGGGACAATACAAACATTAAGACGATGAAAATACCCAAGGTGAGCCATAGGTATTTCTTTTCCGCCTGCAGGGAATCTTTCAGGTCGTGAGTGTAGGGCAATGCGGAGCGGACGTAGAGGCCGAGTTGTGGCAGATAGGTGGCGGAATAGAAGTAGTCCTGGCCCATTGTGGCGCTGGTTCGCTCGATGTCCGTCCCCTGCCCTTTGGCTAAAGCCTCGCGTATTTCCTTACGGTGAAGGTGATTGTCCATCGTGCTGTAGTCCTCGATACGGTTGTCGTATAGCACCCGGCCGAGGCTGTCGATGATTGTTACACGCAGATTTTCCATCTCGTGCCGAAAAACATAACTCTCGACAAGGCTGTCTGTGATGCTGTCGCCACTGCTGAGGGATTCACTTATACGCAGGTTGCAGTCCTGAAGCTGGATGTTCAGACACTCTATCTTGAACTCTTTCTCCCGATAGTGCTGAAAAGCCATAAAGGAGAAAGCAAACAGACCAAATATCACCGTTATGCTGACCGACAGCTTCTTTCCGATAGACATATATTTAATGCGTTAATGCGTTAGTGCGTTAGTGTGTTATTGCGTTAGTGGTCAGTCCTTGAAATAATAACCGTAGCCCATCTTTGTCCCGATACACGAAGAATAGGGCTTAATCTTTTTCCGTATCCTCAGGATGTTCACGTCGACCGTCCGGTCCATCACCGTGGCATCGTTGGGCCAGATGCGGTCAATCAACTCTTGCCGGGAGTGGACTCGTCCACGAACCGACAGCAGCAAAGCCAGCAGTTCGAACTCGGTCCTTGTGAAAGGGACTTCCACTCCGTCGACGTGTACCTTTTTCTGGCTGGTGTTTAGCACAATGCCCTCATATTGCAGGGTGTCCTTCGCCGGTTTTTCTTTGCGTTCCGACCTGGTTAAAACGACCTTGACTCTGGCCAACAGTTCCAGTATCCTGAACGGTTTGGAAATATAATCGTCGGCACCAAGTCCGAAACCGTGCAAGACGTCCTGTTCCGAATCCTTTGCCGTCAGAAAGATAATAGGGATGTCTGATGTTTTCTCGTTGTTTTTCAAGGCACTTGCCAGTTCGAAGCCCGACATTCCGTCCATCATCACATCGAGTAGCAAGAGGTTGAAATCGGGAATGTTGTTTTGCAGGGCTTCTTCCGCGGATGTTGCCACCGCAACGGAATAGCCTTCTTTCTCAAGATTATATTGCAGTATCTGACAAATGTCGATTTCGTCGTCAACAACAAGAATGTTGTATGTGCGGTCTTTAATCATAGGGCAAATATTATTGGATAAAACGGAATATGCTGTTTTTTATTGTGTTTGGCTAAAAACGCTTGCTCTCTGCGAGGAGTTTGCGTGCGGCTTTCAGTTGGTGGCGCATTATGCTGAGCAGTTCCTGACTCTCCTGGAGGATGTTCAAGTAGATGAGCGATGTTTTGTAGTCGGCTGTGCCCGTCCGCCTCTGCATACGGTCGATGTGTGTCTTGCGCAGGGCCGAGAGCTCTTTTTTGCAGAGTTCGGCCTCCTCGAGCACTCTTTTTTCGTGGTCGAAACTGCAAGTGGTGAGCATCTCGCAAGTCTCGTCCATCAGATTGCCGATGCGGTTGCGGATGGGGCGGAACTCTTCCATAAAGGCCGCTGGTACGGGGTTGAAGTTGTTGTCGATATGCTCCTTTATCGGCTCGAGCAGCCGCTTCAGGCAGTAGATGAACTGCTGGTTGCTGTTGGCGCCAAGATGGAACCAGGTGTTGTGTTCCAGTGCGATGTCCTCGGGAATGCGGTGCAAAGCGACAAACTCGCGGTGGCGCACCTTTTTCAGCTCCTCCTGTTTGTCTTTCAGCAGCAGTTGCGTGGCGCGCAACCCTTTAAGGTTCTCCGTCGTCAGACCGTCGAGGATGCGGTTGTATTGTTCGGCGGTGAAACGGCAGGTGTCGCTCTGCGTATGGCTGATATGTTTTCTCAGCAGATCCCACACAATCTCTGCGTCGTGGCTGTGCATAATGGAAGCGAGAAGCGCGTCCTTGTCCTCCAGTTTTTTCTTGCGGTAGGTGATGTTGCCCTTCACCACGATGAATGCCGCCAAAATCATCAAGGCAAACATAGCGATGAAGCCGCCAAAATAGAACAGCAGGCAGACCAGGGCGCACGAGACAAAGGCAATGCCGGCCGTGAGGAACCAGCCACCGATGACGCTGAGGACTCCCGTGACACGGAACACAGCGCTGTCGCGTCCCCACGCGCCGTCGGCAAGACTTGTTCCCATTGCCACCATAAAAGTCACGTAGGTGGTGGAGAGCGGCAGTTTGTAGTTGGTGCCGATGACTATCAATACCGATGCCAGCACCAGGTTGACCGATGCCCGCACCATATCGAACGATGCGCCGCCCGGCATTTCGGCATTCTCGGTGTCGAAACGCTGCCGTATGGCCCGGCGAAGCCAACGTGGGGTGATGCTCGAAACGGCCGTCTTGGCCGCTTGCGCCGAACGCACTATGGTACGCGCTGCCTGGCTGGAGCCGAACATCTCGTCGCTCTCGTCCTGTCGGCCCAGGCCCACCTCGGTCTTCACCACATTCTGGGCTTTCTTCGAGGTGGCCAGTGCCACAATCATTATCACCCCGGCGACGGCCAGATAGCCAAACGGCGATTTCTCCGACTCCATCAGCGAGGTCATCATAAAGCCGTCGGGGTCGGGCGCGCCGTGTTGCATCCAGTCTTGGAAGGAGGACAGCCCGGCGAGGGGCACACCGACGAAGTTTACCAGGTCGTTGCTTGCGAAAGCCATCGCCAAAGCGAATGTCCCAAACAGAACGACCAGGCGGAATATGTTCACCCGCGCAATGACGAGGAAGAACGAAACGAATGTCGTCACGCAGAATATGCAGAACAACAGCATCCCCGTGTTCTGCACAATCCACGCCTTCGTCTCCTCGCCGATAAACGGAGTGCCCGAAAGCCCCTTGATGAAAATGAAATAGGCGAGCACCGTGAAGGCGATGCCGCCGAAGAACGCCTCGGCGTAAGGATGCCTGTGGATGCGGAAAGTGAAAATCAGACGCGAAATCCACTGCACCACGGCACCCGTGACGAAAGCGAGCGCGACGCTGACAAAGATGGCGATGATGACCGACAACGCCTTGCTGGAATTGAGCAGGTCGGACATCGCCAGGCTGCCGTCGGCCGACATCTTGAGCAGTGCCAGAACGAAAGTGCCGCCCAAAAGCTCGAACACCAACGACACGGTCGTGGAGGTGGGCATACCGTGCGAGTTGAACACGTCAAGCACAATCACATCCGTCACCATCACGGCCAGAAACAGCATCATCACCTCGCGAAACGAGAAGTACGACGGCTGCATAATGCCGTGCCGCGCCACATCCATCATCCCCGCCGACAGCATAGCTCCGGCAACGATTCCAACCGAGGCAACGATGATCACGGTGCGGAACCGCGCCACCTTGGCCCCGATGGCCGAATTCATAAAATTGACGGCGTCGTTGCTGACTCCGACAAACAAATCCACCACTGCCAACACCAGCAGAAACACAATAATGATCAGATAACAAGTTGTTTCCATTTTCTCTTAATGTTTATTTCCAACCGCAAAAATAGCGGGCTCATATTACAAAGCTGTTAAGATGAAATGAAAAGATTGTTACGAGGCAAATTTTCATAAAAAATGTCATACCGTTGTAATATCGCCAATCTATTTTTGCAGCGTGATTAAAACATACGATATTATGAACAAAATGATGATTTTATTGGCGTTAGCCACTTCTATCAGTGGCGTGGCGCAGGAAAGGAACGCTGAAATCGGGGAGCCGAAGGGCAAAGCGATTGTGCAGGTGTTCGGAAATTTCCACACGGGCTTCGGCTCGGAGAATGACAATCGGGGCTTTGAACTGGACAGAAGCTACCTGGGTTATGAATACAAGCTCGGAAGCGGGCTGTCGGTCAAGGGGGTGCTGGACATCGGCAAGTCGGCCGATGTGAGCGACTACCAACGCATTGCTTATATCAAGCACGCGATGGTGTCGTGGGAGAGCGGCCGCCTTGCGTTGAACGGCGGACTTATTTCGACCACGCAATTCAAGTTTCAGGAGAAGTTCTGGGGCTATCGCTACATCTGGAAGTCTTTCCAGGACGAGTACAAGTTCGGCAGCAGTGCCGATTTGGGCCTCTCTGCAGCCTATCGGATTGCCGACTGGATTTCGGCCGACGCCATTGTGGTGAACGGCGAGGGTTATAAGAAGATTCAGGCAGGGGACGGTCTGAACTACGGCTTGGGCGTGACGCTCACTCCGGCCGAAGGTTTCCATATCCGCCTGTACGGAGGCTTGAACGAGAGCGGAGCGGAGGGGCGAGAGAACACGGCAAACCTGGCGGCTTTTGCAGGCTACCGCCACGAGCGGTTTGCCGTCGGGGCCGAATACAGCTATATGGCCAACACATCGGGCGTGGCGGATGCCGACCTGAGCGGCTACTCGCTGTACGCTATGGTAAACCTGCCCAAAGGCATATCCCTGTTTGTGCGATTGGACGACCTGTATTCCCGTAGCGGCTGGAACGGCGCGAACGACGAATCGGCAGCCATCCTGGGCGCCCAATTCAAAATCGGCAAATATGTAAAGATAGCCCCCAATTTCAGGATGGCAATGCCGAAAGCCGACAATGCCGAAAGTGTTTACTCGGCATATCTGAATTGCCAAGTTGGTTTTTAGAGAGGTAGCATTTTCCACAATAGCCGGCCACAGCCCTGCCGGCGACGGGCGATTCCTGCTGCCTAAGTTCCAGTTGCAAATGCAACACTGAATAAAAAAGCACCTTAGCGATATAGGACGATCCCTAGACCTACCCTACACCCAGGCAGAATTTGAGTAAAAGATGATAAAAAGGGGAGTAAAAGGGGAGTAAAACCTATAGACTCACATCCGATGTTCTCCCATCGTGAAAATCAATCCGCTACCCTAAGTTTGGCGGACGGGGTGTTGGCGCGGAATTCGGGGGCATAGACGCTGCGGAGCACGCCGATGCCGCCCTCGAAGGTGCCGGCATGGCGGACCCAGAGGTCGTACTCCACGTAGTAGCGGCCCTCGTTGAGGCGGTCGATGTAGCAGTTGTGGCTTTCGTCGCGCACGTCGACATAGTAGCGCAGGCCGTCGTTGTCGGCCGAGCCGACGCCACAGCACCACTGCCATCCGCTGGCGGTGCTCACCGGCTCGAAGGCGGCGGCACGCTGGTCGACGAGGACCATGTTGTCCATGTCGCGCTCGCAGTATATGTCAATATGCACACGCACTCGGTCGCCGACATGCAGCACGGCGTCGGGGCCGAGGAGGCGGAGGCTGCCGTCGGCAGCGACCAGGCTGAGGGTCTTGCGTAGGCTGATGGCGGTGCCGTCGTAGCGGATGCTGTCCAGCGGCAGCTCACGGCTGCAGAAGACCGCCCCCCAGGCGGGATAGGGCGAGGGGTTCTCTAATTGAAAATTGAGAGTTGCTGGCTCCTTTGGAGCGCCGGCGTCCTCGCCGGCATGGCTCTGCTTGAACTCCTCATAGGGCTGGCCGTTGACGGTGAGGGTGGCAGGGAGGGAACGGACGGTGTCGGCAGGCTGCCGCAGGAGGGCTGCGACGGCGCTGGCCGTGGCCATATCGGTCTTCCACGTGGTGCCCTGCTTGGCGGAGAGGATCCATTGCTGTATGCGGTTCACAGACTCCCAGTCCTTCAGCACATCGGCGAAGACATCCACCAGTAGCGATGCCGTCTCCACCGGGCGCTGGTGCCATCCGTAGCCGCCGACGTTCCCCGCCCAGTACATGCCCTGTTGCTCGTCCGTATGGGCCATCTCTTTGATGCGGTTGGCCATGGCGACGGCCTCGGCCGTATCGCCCATGCGCAGCATGAGGAGCGCAAGCTGCCCCTGACTCATGAGGGAGAGTTCCTGCGCCGTCTGCACCCTGCAACGGCGGTAATAGTAGTCGTAGGCCTCGCGGGTAATGCTGTCGCACTCGGCGATGGGGAACATATCGAGGTAGAAACTGCGGGCGAAGAGGGTGGAGAGTGATCGCGGGCTGGCAGCCCACGCTCCATATCGCAGGCTGGCAGCCTGCGTCCCATTGAGTGGCTGGGTTGACTGCTGATAGCACCGGACCACCTCTTTGTCGAGGGCTGCGACGGCGGTCTTCCAATAGCGCTTGTAGTAATCGCCCGACATGAGCGAGGTACAGCAGGCGAGGCGTTCGAGGATGGCGGCGGTGATGTGGAGACTTGTCTCCTTGCCTCCGGGCATCCAGCTCCATCCGCCCCGCGAAGTCTGATTCTGCAGGAGGTTGTGCAAATCGTCGCGCACCTGCTTGACCTTGCGCTTGCGATCCTTGTCGCTGAGCGGCAGGAGGGTCGAGGAGAGGTGGTTGACATAGATGCTGTTGGCCAGATAGAGGTTGCCCGGCATACGATGGCGCTTGAACTGCGGCAACGCCTGCACGGCATAGTCCATCGGGCTGGCGTTGAACGCCACGGAGACAGAGTCGAGGGGAGAAAAGTTGAAGCTGTAGCTGGCCGTCTTCGGATGGGCAGGGTCGGTGGTGCCGGCAATGTAGAGCAGGCGGCTTGTGGTGACGCGCTCGCGATTCGAGAGCACGGGCAGCCGCCCCTGTTCGCCGTCGGTGTGATGGTGAGTGACTGAGTGGCTGAGTGGCTGAGTGACTGAGTGGCTGAGTGACTGGGTGGCTGAGTGACTAAGTGACTGAGTGGCTGAGTGGCCAAGTGACTGGGTGGCTGAGATTTTGTAGTCGACCATGTGCCAGTCGTTCTCCACCGGAACCCGGAAAGAGACAACGGAGCTGCTATGTGCCTCTACCCGACACTCAGCCTCCCAGCCACTCTGCCACTCAGTCACTCGGCCACTCTCCACGCTTCCCACTTCGAATGTCACCACCACAGTCATGGCGCTGTCGGTGAGGTTGGAGACCTTGGCGCGGATCTCCGTGGTGTCGCCCTGACGCAGGAAGCGGGGCATGAGGGGCTGCACCATCAGGTCCTTCTGCGTGTAGAGCGTGCGGTCGAGGACGCCCACCTGGAAGTCGTCGGTCCAGGCGAAGCCGTGCAACTGCCACTGTGTGAGGCCGTCGGGCATGGTGAACGACACCTCCACCCTGCCCTCTTTGTCGCTGCGCAGGGCAGGCTCGAACAGGGCCACGGCCGACAGGTTCTTCCTCAGCGCCGGGGCCTCGCCGGCGCGGCCATCGAACTGCAGCAGGGGCTGAAACTCCGCAATGGCCGACTTGGGCACATTCACCCCCGTGCGCTTGCGCACGCCGCCCTGCATGGTCACCTCTCCTCGGGCATCGCTGTAGCCCATGCCGCCCACGGCGGCCACAATCTCCTCGACGCTGTTTCCCGGCATGCGGGCTATGTCATCTGCCGACAAGCGTGCGCCGCTCTCAGCGGTGCCAACCTCGATGACCGGCACCTTGTCTGCCACTATCTCCACACACTCCAGGGAGGTTGCCGTGGACGACAACGCGATGTTCCAGCGTTGGCCAACGCCTGCGCCGATGGTCACCCGTTGATTCAAGCGCTTGTAACCCACATAAGACACCTCCAATTCGTATTCGCCTGCGGGAATCTTATTTATGACAAAAATTCCGTCGAAGTCGGTGGAGGTGGCTGTCACCATCTTGCCGTTCCTCTTCAGCACGACAGCCACAAATGGCAACGCCTCGCCGGTCTTGGCATCGACGATGGTTCCCCTGACAACACCGGGATAGAAACGCAGGGCCACCTGACGGCAATAGTCGTCCGACGACGGCAGGGCAAGTCCGAACATCGGCCGATTCATGCTGGCAATCTGCCGGCCGCTGAAGGGCGGCAAATTCCCCTTTCCTGTCATCGTGCCGGTACGCATACCCATCTCATACACCCTGACATCCTGCGACTCGAAGAACCATGGCCAGAAACCATAGCGGTGGTCCCGGAGCTCGTCCAACGCCTTGTCGTACATCGTCAGGCAGAGGTTCGCCTCCACACCATTCCGGGGCTGCCCGTCCAGGGTGTCGCCGCTGGCGATGCGCAGGTGCCACCGCTCCTGCTCGCCGGGCTGCAGGCGGTCGCGGAAGGTCTCTATGTCCACCGTCAGCCGCAGGTCGGGCCTGACGACAAACGCCTTGTATTGATAATTAAAGGTCCGGCCGTCGCGCACAGCCGTCAGGTTCACCACGAAACCATCCTTCATATCGCTCGTCACGGGGATGACAAACTCGGTGGCACGACTGCTGTCGAGCACCATCATGCCGCGGCGGTAGACCTTGGCGGCATGGCTGACGCAGTAGTAGAGCGGCTGCTCGCCAAAGGGGCTGCCCAGCTCGAAGCGCACGGTGTCGCCCACGCGGACGCTGACAGCCGCGTAAGGGTTCCCCCTGTCCGGCGTGGAGCGCAACCACACCACGTCGTTGCCCGTCACCCTCCCGCCGCGGGCCACGTGGTTGATCAGCGTGTCATGCCGCTCGCCGTCGGGGGTGCTGATGCTGACGCGGTAGAGGCCCGACGGCAAGCCGTCGATGTCCAGACGGCGCTCGCCGGTGGTGCCCTCGTAGCGCTTGGCCACCACGGGCCACAGGTGCCGGTCGCCCTCCTCGGGGCTGAAGGCCAGATGGGGGAAGGCCTCCCGGAAAGCCGCGCGACTGCCCACCCACCGCGCATCGGGATGCTCCTGCATCAGGCGATGGAGCACACGCAGCGTGTCGGGCTGCCGCAGCTGGTAGAGTTCCACGTGCACATCGCCTTTCAGGGGCTGATGGTCGAAGTTGTTGTAGACGAACGTCAGGTGGCTCAGGTCGTCGGTGGTAACCACGCAGTAGCCGTCGGCATCGCTCACATGGAACGCCAAGCGCTGCTCGTGCAGTTCGCCGTCGGCATCCATGACACGCACGTAGGCGGTATAGATATAGGTCCGGAGCGCCGGCGTCCCGGCGACAATATCGTCGCGCTGGGGGGTGAAGGTAAACTGGAACAATCCGTCGTCATCCACCACCAGGCTGTCGGCATAGGGGAAATTGTTGGCTATGGAGGTACTCTGCCACGGGTCGACCATCCGCTCGCACGACACCTCCCACTTCACCTTCGCCCCCGTCATGGGTGCACCGCTGAAACTCATGGCGGCACCATAGACGGTGATAGGCTGGCCAAAACGGCGCGCCGAACCCGTGTCGGCGGCCCCTTCGGCGGTGGTGGAGAGCGTCACGGCAAAACGCGGCGCCTTGTAGGCCTCCACCTCCACCCCGCAGTAGCCATTGTAGGTCTCCCGCAGGGTGCTTTCATAGTCCGGCTCCACCACCCGCAGGGTGTAGGTGCCGTTCTTCCCGTCGGGCGGAATGACGAACTCGCCCCAGCAGCGGCCATGCTTGTCGGTGGTGAGGAACAGGGTGTCTTTCGCATCGTAGTCGGTATCGCCAAAGGTTGCCAAGAGTCTCACCTTCGAGGCAGGTTTCAGCCTCTTCTCCCACGCCTCGCCGCTATTCTTCTCCTTGTAGGCCACACAGCTGAATCGCACCGTGTCGCCCAGGCGGTAGATGGGGCGGTCGGCCATGATAATCTCCAAGTGCTTCGAATCCGGTTTGGCCACCATGTTCGACCGGACAGCACGATAGTATAGGTCATCCCCATATTCATACTCGTAGCCGTCCACATCGGCCGAAAGACCGTTGGCAACCTGAAACAGATAGCGCGACGAAGAGACGGGGAAGTGGAAATAGCCCTCCTTGTCGGTGCGTTGGCGACGGTGGAGGTCGCGGTCGCTCAGCGTGCCTTCGAGGTGCAGCGTCACACGGCGACCCACCAACGGCTGGCCCGTCACGCGGTCCACCAGGTAGCCCGACGAGGGCTGCAGGCACGTCATCTTGCCGGCAGCACGGTCGAAATTATAGGCGATGAAGACGGCATCGGCCGACTGGTAGTCGTTGTAGCAGAAAAGGCTGTCGGTCATGGCCACGAGGTAGTAGTCGCCCTGCGGCACCGGCGGCAGGGCCACCAGGTGGCGGTGCGTCAGGTGGTCGGCGGCATCGGGCAGCTCCTGCCGCCACTCCTTCGTGGCGGGCAGGGTGCGCAGGGTGTCCATCCGATGGGCACGCCGCAGGCTGTCGGGGACGCTGTCGCGGGGCACGAGGCGGAAATCCACCCACCGCATATTTCGCCCCTCCACCATGGCCAGACGGCTGCGGCGCGACGACTCGGTGGTGTTGTAGCTCACCTTGAAGCCGGGGGCACAAATCTCACGTCTCAACTCGCGGCACCAACAGGCGCCGCAGGTACCCGCATAGGTGCGTTCCACCTCCAGGCACAGCCGCTCGGCCTCCACCTTGTGCTCGGCGTAGGAGAGGCACAAGGCCCGCCGGTAGTCCATCCAGGCCTTCATCTCGAGGCTCTGGAGGCGGGGCATATAGTGTTGCTTGAGGCTGTCGAGGGCTGCAAGGACAGAATCGTGATAGTTGCCCTCGAGGCGATACAGGTCGAGCCACAGACGCATCTCGTCGCTGCCGTCGGCATACAACGCCGACACACGCCGATGGAGCGACTGCTCCAGAGAATCCGAAAAAGCATGGCACGGGCTGAGCAAGGCCTGCACCAGCGTACCCAGCAGGCTGCTGTCGGCCACGGGCGCGCCGTTCTCGCCGACCCCTATCCAGCTGTAGCTCCGCACATCGGCCGTCCGCAAGGCTTCGGCCTGCGCCAAAACGCTGTCCACGCAAACCCTCAGCGTGTCCTCCATGCGCCGCCAATGCCAAAAACGGGGATGCCGCATAGGATCGTCGGAGGGCTTTTCGCGATTATGCATCAGGTAGCCGAACCTATCGTACAGCTTCCGGTACGTCTGGTAGAGGAACACATAGGCCACCGCGCGGTCCACCCCCTGCAGGCGGTGCGCCAGCAGGCTGTAGCGCGCCAGGGCCGAGTCCACGGGAATCTTGCTGTAGGCATAGTCGAGGGCCGTCAGGTAGAAGGCCGACGAAAGCAGGTCGCTCCCGCCTTTCTGCAACGCCTGCCGATACTGTTCCTGCGCCAAGGGATAGGCCGTGGCATACTGCCCATTGCCAATAAGAGTGTCCAGACGGCTGCCGCCAAAGTCCTTCTGCCCATAGACAGAGAACGCCGAAACGACGAACACAGCCAATGCAAAAAACCTTCTGCCTTTCATAACAATATGTTTGTATTCCATAACGTAATTATCCAAAAAAAATTGTTTTTTCTATATACTATTATAACATGAAAAATCCCAAAAGTCTACAAGGCAAACCCAATTTAACATTATTTAACTTTCGCCAAGAACGGAAAACCTCAGAAAACCAAGAAAATAAAAAGAAGTTGCAAATCATATTGTCTGCAACTTCTCTTGGCGGAAAGGAAGGGATTCGAACCCTTGAAGCGCTTTTAACGCTTACTCGCTTTCCAGGCGGGCCTCTTCAACCACTCGAGCACCTTTCCGTGGATGATTTTTGATTCAAAAATCGGGTGCAAAAGTACAACTTTTTTTTAAATTGACAAAAAAAATGTACCTTTGCAAAAATATTTTAACAAGCAACAACATTTAAAATTATTAATAATGAAGAAATTATCAATTTTAGCTATGGCTGTGACAATGTTTGCCGCCGTGGGTTGCCAGAACAAAAAAGCGGTTACCGACTGCCCTGCCGACCCCGAAATTCAACAGAAAGTGGACGAGTACGCCGTCTTCGAACTGAAGTCCGACCTCATCCAGAACCTCTCCGCCAACGAGAAGGAACTCGTGAAAATCTTCATCGAGATCGGCAAGGTGATGGACGACATCTACTGGGACGAATACTTCGGCTACGCCAACCGCGACGCCATCGACACCCTCTGCGACCCCGCCATGCGCGCCTTCGCCCGCATCCAGTACGGCGCCTGGGACCGCCTCTCCGAGGAGAAACCCTTCCTCCCCGGCTACGGCGAGCGCCCCGCCGGCTGCAACTTCTACCCCCAGGACATGACCCGCGAGGAGTTCGACGCCCTTGAGGACACCCTGAAGAACAGCCAGTACAGCGTCATCCGCCGCAACGAGCAGGGCCAGCTCTACGTCCTGCCCTACCACGAGGCCTACAAGACCGAGCTCGCCAAGGTCGACGCCCTGATGGAGAAAGCCATCGCCCTGGCCGACAACGAGGGCCTGAAGAAGTACCTCATGGCCCGCCGCGAGGCCTTCAAGACCGACGACTACTTCGAGAGCGACATGGTCTGGATGGACATGAAAGACAGCAAACTGGACTTCGTCGTGGGACCCATCGAGAACTACGACGACGGCATCAACGGCCTGAAGTGCAGCCACGAGGCCTTCGTGCTGGTCAAAGACGAGCAGTGGAGCAACGACCTCAGCAAATTCGCCGCCATGCTCCCCGAAATGCAGAAACTCCTGCCCTGCGACCCCAAATATAAGAAGGAAGTGCCCGGCACCGACTGCGACATCAACGTCTACGACGTGGTCTACTACGCCGGCGACTGCAACGCGGGCTCCAAGACCATCGCCATCAACCTGCCCAACGACGAGCGCGTGCAGCTGGCCAAAGGCAGCCGCCGCCTGCAGCTCAAGAACGCCATGCGCGCCAAGTACGACAACATCATGGTGCCCATCGCCAACCTCATCCTCTGCCCCGAACAGGTGGACAGCGTGACCTTCAACGCCTTCTTCGGCAACACCTGCTACCACGAAGTGGCCCACGGCCTGGGCATCAAGAACACCGTCACCGGCCGCGGCGCCTGCCGCGAGGCCCTCGGCGCACAGTACAGCGCCTGGGAGGAAGCCAAGGCTGACGTCTGCGGACTCTTCCTCACCGAGCAGCTCATCGAGCGCGGCGAAATCACCAACACCACCATCGCCCAGAACTACATCACCTTCATCGCCGGCCTGCTCCGCTCGGTCCGCTTCGGCGCCACCGAGGCCCACGGCCGCGCCAATATCATGTGCTACAACTACTTCCTCGAGCACGGTGCCTTCAGCATCAACGAGAACGGCAAGTACGTCATCGACGTCGAGAAAGCCCGCGAGGCCGCCCGCGGCTGGGCCGCCATCATCATCGCCATGGAAGGCGAGGGCGACGCTGCCGCCGCCAAGGCCTACAGCGACAAGAACGGCAACATCAGCGCCGACCTCCAGAAGGTCCTCGACCAGATCCGCGACGCCAACATCCCGCGCGACATCGTCTACAAACAGGGTGCCGACGTGCTGGGCCTCTGAGCCCACGCCAGACCCCGCCCATGCGGGGCCAAACACCCCACCCATACCGCAAGCCGGCAGGAACCACCCCTGCCGGCTTATTTTTTTTTGCTCCCGCAAAAAGGCCTGCCCTCCCCTCCCGAAAGGAAGCATGCAACCACCTCGGAAAAACGAAATACATCGTATACGACATATTTTTATCCTCCCTTTATTTTGTCTTAAAAAAGTAATTGAGGATAAGGAGAGGATAAAGAGAAGGGTAAGAGAGGAGTAAGAGAGGGTGCCTTTTATCTGCTAAATAACAGTTAATTAAGCATATTTTAACACTATAACATATTGATATTGTGTATTTTAAGCAAATTTTGAACTAACATTTTAACATTTCGCCAAAAAAAGGCAAACTGCCCCGACTGGCATGGAGAGGGTTGGACGGAAATGGAATAAATCGTGCACGATTTAATTTTTCAGGCTCTGATGGAAGGCAATTGACAGACGGGAAACGAGGGGCAAAACAGAGGCGTCGGGTCAAAAAGCGCAAAACAATTTGTATAATTATAAAAAAACATGTATATTTGCACCATGGCTGCAATGTAGGGAAAATCATATTCCCCGCTGAAAACCACGCGGTTGAGGCAACGCCCTTGGATAGGGGTGTCCGAAAAAAACGGAACACGACCGACCGATATACCTGCCGGGGACTTCAGGCCAATGCCTGGGGGAGAGGGAGGATTGTCCCAACCGCAACACAGAAAATGCAGAAGCACGACGAGGCTATGAACACAAACTCCACCACCGACAGCGAGCAGCACTGGTACGCCCTGAGGGTCTTCTACAACAAAGTGCAACCGCTGATTGTCGACTGCAAGGCCGCCGGACTGGAGTTTTTCGCGCCGGTGGAGATAATCAAATCATTGCTCTTCCTGCGCTGCAGCGAAGAGGAGTTGTGGGTTTTCATGGCCGCCCACGCCGACGGCATCTACCTCTACCGCCTTGCCGGCAGCCGCCAACCGGCGGTGATACGCGACCGCGAAATGGAGATATTCCAGTTTGTGGTGACCGCCGGGCAACAGGGCCTTACGCTGCTCGGCGACGACCGTCCGGAGTATCACCTGGGCGACCGCGTGGTGGTGACCGACGGACCCTTCAAGGGCGCCGAAGGACACATCAAACGCATCAAGAAAGACCGCCGACTGGTGGTGACCATCGCCGGCGTGGTGGCCGTAGCCACCACCTACATCCACCCAAGCCTGCTGAAAAAAGTGGATGCAGCAGAGTAAAACAGGAAACTTAGCAACACATGAAACGCGCACTGTTTCAACTGCAATACGAGTTTGAAGACCGCAAGGCCTACTCCGAACAGGGGACGGAGCAGGGGGCCAAGTTGTCGGTGGACGACATCGACGACGAGGAGGTGAGGGACATCCTGCGCCAGACATCACTCCTGCCGCAGAAGGAACTCCTCAAGTGGCTCAGCACCCACAAGGACCAGTATCCCGAGATGGTGGCGGTGCCGCTGACCACCTCGACCCCCGAGGCGCTGCAGTACCGCGTGGGCGACCGCCGTCCCAAACTGATTTTCCTCACCCGTCCGCTGCATACCCAGGAGGACCTGAACCGCTTTTTCTACACTGCCAACAGCCTGCTCGACGAAGGCGCTTTCCTCTGCTGCCACTCCATGACGGCAGCGCTGAAACGCCAAATCATCAAGAAGAAGTACCCATGGGGTGTGAGAACGGTGATGCTCGGGGCCGACTACCTGTGGAACCGCGTGGCTCCCAAGCTGCGCCTGACGCACAAGCTCTACTACAGCCTCACCCACGGCAAGAGCCGCACCTTCACCCGCGTGGAGATCCTCGGCCGCCTCTATCGCGCCGGATTCGAAGTGCTCGACGAGCAGTTCCGCTACGGCGAGTTCTTCGTGGTGGCACGCAAAACCAAAGCCCCTGTGCAGGACGAGCCGCCGCTGGGTTCGCCCATCATCCACCTGCGCCGACGCGGCAAAGGGGGCAAAGAAATCATCGTGCACAAATTCCGCACGATGTACAACTACTCGGAATACATACAGCCCTACGTCTACCAATACCAACACCTGCAGAGCGGTGGCAAGTTCAAGGACGACTACCGCGTGAGCACCATGGGGCGCATCCTGCGTCGCACATGGCTCGACGAACTGCCCATGGTGTGGAACATCCTGCGAGGCGACCTCAAGTTGGTGGGCGTGCGTCCGCTGAGCAATCAATATTTCAGTCTCTACACCCCCGAGATGCAGGAGCTGCGCACACGCACCAAGCCAGGCCTGCTGCCGCCGTTCTACTACGAGGCCACGACCCCGGAGACCCTCGACGAGATACAGGCAAGCGAACGCCGCTACCTCGAAGCCTACCTCGAAGCCCCTTTCCGCACCGACTGGAAATACTTTTGGGGTATCGTGGGGAACATCCTGTTCCACAGGAAGCACTCGGCGTGAGGCCGGAGCCCCGAAAGGGGCGAAAGTCAATAGCCGTGGGCGTGAGCACACGGAACACAAAAGGACAAGAGAACACAGAGCCCCGCCGGGGCGACAGAACAACACAATGACAAACGACAACAACGACAACAAAACCTGGACCACCGTCATCAAACCGCGGGAGAAACTGCTCAGCATCAACCTGCGCGAGCTGTGGGACTACCGTGACCTATGCAACCTCTTCGTCAAGAGGAACATCACCACACAGTACAAGCAGACCGTGCTGGGTCCGCTGTGGTACATCATCCAGCCCATGATTACGGTGGTGATGTACATGGTGGTGTTCGGCGGCATTGCCAAGATACCCACCGACGGGCTGCCGCAGCCGCTGTTCTACCTGAGCGGCATCTGCATGTGGCAGTACTTCAGCGACTGTCTGAACAAGACATCAAGCACCTTCACGGCCAATGCCGGCATCTTCGGCAAGGTCTACTTCCCCCGGTTGATAGTTCCGATATCCACCGTCGTGAGCAACCTGCTGCGCTTCGGCATCCAGTTCGCACTGTTTATGGTGGTATACGCCATCTACCAAATCTGGATCATCCCCGGCCAGATACACACCAACTGGTACGCCCTGCTGCTGCCGGTGCTGGTGCTGATGCTGGCGGGCTTGGCGCTGGGTTTCGGCATCCTTTTCTCGAGCATGACGACCAAATACCGCGACATGTCGCTGCTGCTGAGCTACTTCGTCAGCCTGTGGATGTATGCCACGCCCGTCATCTACCCCCTGAGCACCATCACCAACGAGAAGCTGCGCATGCTGATGAGCCTCAACCCCCTGACGGGCATCGTGGAGGCCTTCAAGTACGGCTTCCTCGGCGAGGGGCAGTTCAGCTGGGGCATGCTGGGCTACAGCGCAGCATTCATGATGGTGCTGCTGGCCTTGGGCATCGTGATATTCAACCGTGTGCAGAAAACCTTCATGGACACGGTTTGACGGGTTATACCGATGAGAGAGATTCAGCAGGTATATAATCTTTTGCGCTCGGCGCTGACGGGCGACAAGCCCTACCTGGGCGAGGAACAGATAGAGGCGTCGCAATGGTGGCGGCTCTTCCGCCTGCTGCAGCACAACCTGGTGGATGCCGTGTGCTGCGATGCCGTTGCTGCGGCAGCTCCTCTGCGCGAAGTGCTGATGCCCTGGCTGGCCGAAAGCGACAAGGCCGAGCGTTGGCACCGCTACCAGGCCGAGGTGCAGCAGGACATCGTCGACACCATGGCTCGCAATGGTATCGAGACCTTGGTGCTCAAAGGCACCCGTACGGCTCGCCACTACCCCGTGCCCGGCCGGCGCAGGTTCGGCGACCTGGACCTCTACTTCTACGATCGCCACGACGAGGCCGACCGTGTGGCCTGCGACATACTGAAGGTAGCGGTGGGCAACGATGCCCATCACCACACAAAATACAACTACCGAGGCGTGACGGTGGAGAGCCACTACGACTTCCTCAACGTGCACTACCCCCCCAGCAACCGCCGCTACGAGGCGCTGCTGAAGCAACTGTCGACAGCCGACGGACAACAGGCGACCTTCGAGGTCCTGTTCCTGCTGCGCCACATGGCATGCCACTTTGCCGCCAACCGCATCACCCTGCGCGACCTGGCGGACTGGACCCTCACCTGCCGTGCGCTGCAGGGACAGGTGGGCTGGACGCTGGTGCAGGAGACCGTCGACACTTACGGCATGGCGCCCTTTGTCGACGCACTGAACGGTATCGCCGACAAGCAGCTGGGCTACCGTCCGCCACTCCACTCCCAAGGGGGACCCGACGACATGGAGTCTGTAAGGCGACTGGAGCACGACATCGTCTATGGCGGCCGCGAGAGTGCCGACGGTGGCCGCGACGGCATGGCCCGTCTGCGGTGGAAGCTGTGCCGCTGGAAGGCGACGGCATGGAAACGCCAGATGGCTTTCGGCGACAACAAAACATTGCTGTTCCTCGCCTCCCTCACCTCGCATGCCGAGAAGCCGCAAAGCATCCTTCACAAAATGTAACCCATAAGCCTTTAGGTTTTACTCACCATTTACTCAAGCACTGCTCAAACTTTACCTGACACCATAGTAACAATGGGACAACACCATAGACACTCCGATATACAAAGCCAACAGTAACACAACATGGCAACAGCAATAGAATTCAACAACATCAGTAAGATATACCGATTGGGCTTGGTTAGTACCGGCACTTTGGCTCACGACCTCAATCGCTGGTGGACAATGAATGTGCGCCGGAAAGAAGACCCTTACCTCACCATCGGCGAGACCAACGACCGCAGCAGCAAAGGCGAGAGCGAGTATGTGTGGGCCTTGAAGGATATCGACTTCAAGGTGGAGCAGGGCGATGTGGTAGGCATCATCGGCAAGAACGGCGCCGGCAAGAGCACCCTGCTGAAGATTCTCTCCAAAGTCACCGCCCCCACCACCGGCACCATCCGTGCCAGGGGTCGCATAGGCTCGCTGTTAGAAGTCGGTACCGGTTTCCACCCCGAAATGACGGGACGCGAGAACATCTACATGAACGGAGCCATTCTGGGCATGAAGAAAAACGAGATTACGCGCAAGCTCGACGAGATTATCGATTTCAGTGGCTGCGAGCGCTACATCGACACCCCTGTGAAGCGCTACAGCAGCGGCATGATGGTGCGCCTCGGCTTCGCCGTCGCCGCCCACCTCGACCCCGAGATCCTCGTCGTCGACGAAGTCCTCGCCGTCGGCGACGCCGAATTCCAGAAGAAAGCCATCGGCAAAATGCAAGACGTCAGCCGTGGCGAGGGACGGACGGTGCTGTTCGTCAGTCATAATATGGGCAGTGTACAACAACTATGTAATTCTGGAATTTTACTGGACAAGGGGCAAATTGTATACAGCGGAATGGTAGATAAAGTAGTGGACAAATACTTAATGAGCACAAATGTTTTGTCTGAGTACCATGCAGCAGACAAAACATCTTCTGCGTTTGTCAACACAGTTTCCATACATGATGGCCTGGGTAATCCGAAGAATGCATTCATGTTGTCGGATACAATCACTATTAAGATAACATTGACAATCAAGGATTATTTACCAGAGACATTTCTTTTAATCACCATATTGGATAAACACAAAAGAAAAATATTCTCTGCAGAAAAACCCATAAACAAGGAAATGAGCTTGGCCATAATGCCAAACTTCTTAACCCGAGGCCTCTACTATGTACAAACGATTATTTATAGACCTGCAATTTGTCAATATGATGCCGTTGAAACTGCGTGCTTCTTTGAAATAACAGACAACGGGTCATCATTTTCCCATTTAGAAACATTCGACTATGGTTGCGTATTTGGATCGTATCAGTGGAAAGATTAAAAAGAAGTTGAACTTCCTTAAGGACACTCCTAATCAAAGTTCTATATATACCAAAGATCGGCTAACTGGAGCAAACTTTGAAATAGGAGAGTACACATATGGATGTCCCAATGTTGTCCAATGGGATGACAGTACCAATCTTCACATTGGAAAGTTTTGTTCCATTGCTTCCGATGTCACCATATTGCTTGGCGGAAACCACCGAACGGATTGGGTAAGCTCATACCCCTTTAATGTACTTTCCAAGCCTTTCCCTAAAGCTTCTCCTATTAAAGGACACCCCGCGACAAAAGGGGATATCTGGATTGGTAATGACGTATGGATTGGGCACGGAGCCACTATTCTATCGGGTGTTCACATAGGTGACGGGGCTGTAATAGGCGCCAAGACTGTCGTCACAAAAGATGTGGCGCCATACGCAATTGTCGTCGGAAATCCAGGAAGAATGGTGAAAAAACGTTTTGACGAAAAAACCATAGCAGCATTACTTGAAATTGGCTGGTGGAATTGGGACGAGAAACAAATAAATGACGCATCACATTTAATATGCAACTCTGACATACATGGTTTCATAGACAAATACAGCAACAAATAGAACACGAAGTATTTATGAGAGATTCCACTATAAAAAAATTATTGGTCAATTTACGGTCGTTCTTTACCACAAATATTAAAAGGCGAATAAATGAAAATACGGACAGAATCGCCCGACTTGAAAACATGTTAGACCAAAGAATGACCACGAAATACCATTATCTCCATCTGCTGGATTATTATGGGCGCCATCAAGAGGAAGCCAAATCATACCAAAAAGAACTGAATTATATTCAGCATTACGGAAATTATTGTAATTTTCCATACCAGCCGGTTCCCATGCCGGAAAACATTGAATACGGATTTGACCAAGAAGTTCAATTACCATATGTAGTCCATCAAAACAAAAAGCTATATTTTAAGACAAACCAGATGCCAGAGGTAGCACTTGGCATGTACAAAAATTATATCCAAACAGAAAGGCTTTTAGGCACAGATGACTTTGATGGCGTTCCTCATCAATACCAGTCGCCCCGGATTAAAGTGGCTGATGGTGACGTCGTTTTTGATATTGGTGCAGCAGAAGGTTTATTTGCCTTGGACCAGATTGAGAAAGCATCCCATGTGGTGATTGTGGAAAGTGATCCTGACTGGATAAAACCGCTTAGACAGACATTTGCGCCATACAGCGACAAAGTAACCATTATTCAAAAGTTTGTTTCTGCCACGGATACTGATACGACTGTTTCACTAGAGACGTTATTGTCTAATGTCAATTACGATTCTGCTTTTGTTAAAATGGATATTGAAGGGTATGAGTTACAATCCTTGATATCCGCTGAGAGAGTGTTGAGTCAGAAGAAGTGCACCAAATTGTCCGTAGCCTCGTATCATAAACAACATGACGCAGAAGAGATGAAATCTTTTTTTGATAACATCGACTTTTATTCAGAATTCTCTAACGGCTACATGTTATTCCACTTATACGATACTCCGGAACCGCCTTACTTCCGTCGCGGTGTTATTCGAGGAGTAAAGAAAGAAAAATAACAGTCAGATGATATCCGTTGCCCTTTGCACATATAATGGCGGGAAATATATCCGTGAACAATTGGAGTCCATCTTATTCCAAACGGAGCCCGTAGGAGAGATTATAATATGTGACGACGGAAGCACAGATGACACAATTCCAACTATACAGCAAATCTCTACTAAAAATGCTGGAATCATCAAATTGGTAAGAAACCCAACACAACTCGGAGTCTGCGCCAACTTTATGCAAGCCTTATCACTTTGCAAAGGCGACATCATTTTTCTATCTGACCAGGACGATGTATGGTACACAAACAAAGTGGAAGTCATGAGCCGATATCTTATGACACACCCAAAGATTGACTTGGTTTTCTCTGATGCCAAATTCATGGGGGGACATCTCGACGGCCTTAGAATGACTGAGAACCTATCTTTCCCACAGGAGAACAAAAAAATGTTTTCTGCTGGACTATGCTTTGAATTATCTTTATTTCAAGTTTTCGTGCTTGGATCATCAATGGCAATACGGAAAAAATTATTGGATAGAATACCTCTACATTGCCCACCTATTCCCTCGCACGATCACTACTTGCAGTATGAAGCGTCCAAACGAAATGCTATAGCCTATATAGATACGCCACTTTATCACTATCGAATGCATCACAAGCAATCATCCAGTGCAGGGATAAAACAGAGAGAGATTTTACAATCCATTCAACTTTCTCCATTATGTGAAGTTTGGCCCAACTCCATGGTATTAGCATACGTCAAGAATGACATTGACCGGAATCCTCGAATAAAGGCACGATTAGAATATATGACTGAACGGAATCGATTGCTTCATGATTTTCTAGGCCCCGTTAAGATTCTTACACGTCCACTTACCTACCACCATTTGTACAGGCATAATGCTTGGCGCGTAATGAAATACGACATAACTCGCTCTGTGAAATATACTATTTCACGTTTTGTAAAGAAAGTACAAAGATGATCCGACAATTTATATACAAGCAGGTTTCCCGTTTTGTATTCCCCAACAAAGGAATCACGCACATTAAACGTTCTCCCAGGATAATTGTCTCACTTACATCATATCCAGGGAGAATCAAAGTCGTTCCCGAAACCATCGACTCTCTTTTACGCCAGAATTTGAAACCGGATGCAGTAGTATTGTGGTTGGGAATAGAGAAATTCCCAAATCGAGATAAAGATTTACCCGACAAGTTGCTTCGATACAAAAAACATGGGTTGGAAATCCGTTGGTGCAATGATGTGCGATCGTATACGAAACTGGTTCCGGCATTGCAAACTTTTCCCGACGATATCATCGTGACTGTAGATGATGATGTGATTTACCAAGAAGACTGGCTTGAAAAGCTTTACGCGGCCCATATCCAATATCCCGAAGAAATACTTTGCCATCATGCTTTCTCGCCTCAGTTTGACAAAAACAACGAAATCGTAAAACTCAACATACGGAAATCTCCTGCCATTCTTGCCCCATGTGAACATGCAGCAGGAATTGGAGGCGTTCTGTATCCACCCCATTCTCTCCATTCTGATACCACCAATAAAGAATTATTTATGAAACTTGCCCCGCACAATGATGATATGTGGTTTTGGGCCATGGCCCATCTCCAAAATACTCCAATTCGCTTAATTGACGGGCACTGCGAGAACATCATTTGTATACCGGAAACCCAAGAGGCCGGATTGTGGCAAACCACTAACTCCAAAGGCGAAGGCAGCAAACAGTTTCATAATATCATAAATCACTACCCTCAAATTAAGGACTTAATCAGTGCCGTTAAAGATACCCACATTTAGCGTCGTCATTCCCACACACAACCGTGCAGCCATCGTTACACGTGCTATCGAGAGTGTTGTCAATCAAACCGAGAAAGATTGGGAGTGTATAGTGGTTGACGACCATTCCACTGACAATACTGTTTTCACCGTTCGGAATCTATTCAAGAATGATTCTCGAATTAAATGTATTGCCAATCTGTCAAGGCCGGGGGCACAAAGTGCAAGGAACACAGGCATAGATGCATCCAAGGGTCAGTGGATTCTTCTTTTGGACTCCGACAATACAATCACACCTAACTATTTAGAGGAGATATCAAAGTATATTACAGCACATCCAAGCCTCGACGTTATCACCAACTATATACATGTGATAAAAGATGATGGTACCGAGTCCTTCACCGAGTGGCCGACACGAGGAGACATCCTAAAACAAATCCTTTCCGGAGAGACTTACGTGGACAATAGTTCGGCCTGCATTCGAAGAACAATGCTCAACGCCATTGGGCCACTTGACATACACTGTCCTTCCTATCAGGAATGGGATACCCATATTCGGATTGCGCAGATCGGCAAATACGGATGTGTGGAACAATATCTTACAAACTACTATGAGCATATCGGGGAGCGAGTTTCTCAACGGAGAGACACCATATGGGCAAATGGCCTGTATGTGTTGAGAAAACACAGAAAGCTATGGCTAAAAACCGCAGGGAAAGATGTTTATGCCCGACTGCTGCTGCAAGTATACAATGAACGTGGCAAACTCGCTCCCTTACGCCAATGGCTTGTCGCGCTCATTGTGGTTTGTCTGAGTCCCAAATTAGGAAAACAACTTATCAAAAGAAGACTCCGATGACCCCTACCGTCTCCATCGTCCTTCCCTGCTACAACGGCGCAGGCTTTCTGGCACAGTCCATCGACAGCGTCATCGCTCAGACTTTCACCGACTGGGAACTCATCATTGTCAACGACTGCTCCAAGGATAACTCATTGGAGATCATGCAGCAATACGCCGAAAAAGACAGCCGCATCCGTATCTTCAACAATGAGCACAACCTGAAGCTGCCGGCTTCGCTGAACCGCGGTTTCCGCGAGGCCCAAGGCAAATACCTCACTTGGACTTCCCACGACAACCGCATGGCGCCCACCATGCTCGAGGAGTTCGTGGCCTATCTGGATACCAACCCCGACAAAGGCCTCGTCACCGCCTGTTACGCAGCTTTCAGCCTCAAAACTGGAGAACAACTCTACGAAGTCCACCACCCCGACCCCCAGGTGCATCTCCCTCTCTACAACTGCGTCTGCTACGCTTTCATGTACCGCCGCGAGGTGCTGGAAACCGTGGGCGACTACGACACCACCCTTTTCCTCGTCGAGGACTACGACTACTGGGTGCGCATCTGGCTCAAGTACCCCATAGGCAAGAAATACAAAGTGCTCTACTACACCGGCGTCGGCGACGACACCCTCACCCTCTCCCGCAAAAAGGAGATTGCACAGAAGCTGGTGGAGATGCGCCTGCGCTACTTCGACGACTTCAACCGTGCCCTCACACCCCACCCCGACCTGCAGCGGAAACTTTACAACTCCATCGCCGACAACCTGCACGGATGGCAACGGATAAGCTTCACCCTCCGCCGAGGCCTCAAATACAGCTCCATCTACTGGCTCTACTACCGCCCCAAAAAGAACATCAAGAATCTCCTACGCGCAACCAGAAAATAATTCTCCGCAGAAGCTAATTCTCAATCGGATTTTTTCTCAATCAGATTTTAAAAGATTTCAAAAGAATCATGGACAACGAATTAACCTATACAATCATTGGATGTGCGTTGAAGGTTCATTCCAAACTTGGACCCGGATTGCTGGAATCTGTATACCAAAAGGCTTTAATGATCGAATTGGACAATGCGTGCCTGCTAGCCGAAGAGGAGGTCCCGTTGGAAGTAATATATGATGGCGACAATCTTGGAATCGGGTTCCGAATAGATATTTTGGTGGAAAATGAAGTTATCCTCGAACTAAAATCAGTATCCTCAATAGAAAAAGTACACTTCAAGCAGTTGCAGACATATCTCAAACTAGCCAATAAACCCATCGGATATCTCATCAATTTCAATAGTGAAAGTCTCCGCATCGGTCATGAGATAAACAGAATCATAAACGTCAACTACCACAAATAATTCTTTTATAATCTTTTAAAATCTGATTGAGATATAAGACAAGGATATGCCGAGAGTAACCGTGCTCATGCCGACATATAATGTAGCCCCCTGGGTCGAGGAAGCCATCCACAGCGTCCTCCGTCAGTCCTACCGCGACTTCGAGCTGCTGGTGGTCGACGACGCCTCGACCGACGACACCCTCGACCGCGTCCGCGCCATCGATGACCCACGCATACGCATCGCCGCCTTCCCAAATAATGTGGGATTGGCAGATAACCTCAACCGAGGCCTCGACATCATCGACACCGAGCTGGTGGCCCGTATGGATGGAGACGACATCGCCGAACCCGACTGGCTGGAGACCGGCATACGTGTCCTCGACAGCCATCCCGAGGTGGGCGTCTGCAGCTTCGGATTCCAGTTCTTCGGCACCAAGACCTCGCTGGTACGCTTCCCCGAGCGCCACGAGGACTCCAAAGCCCAGATGCTCTTCGGATGCACGGTCATCGTGCCGGTGTTCCGCCGCACCGTCATGGCTGACAACCACCTGCGCTACAGCACCGATGCCTTCCCGGCCGAGGACTACATGATGTGGGCCAACGTCTACCGTGTCACGCAGGTCTACAACGTCCAGCGCACCCTCTTCCACTACCGCACCCACGCCACCCAGATCTCCACCTCGCGACGCGAAGCCCAGATAGTGAAAAGCAACGAGGTGCGACTCAAGATGCTGCAATGGCTCAACCCCAACTTCACCGACGAAGAAAAACACTACTTCATCGCGGTCTTCGTCCCATGCACAATCAATTCCAAGGAAGACATCATCAACTTCAAGGCCTTCGCCCAACTGCTCGTCGACCGCAACACCGCCGGTAACTACTCCGACGATGCCCTGCGCCGCAAATTCAAATTCCATATCGCCTATGGCGCCTTGGACTATGTGGAACACAGATACTTTCCCACTCAGTACACCCCCCTCGCCCTCATCCGACTCCTCGCCAGCGGCCTCTACCCCACCCTGCCAAAGAAAAACCGCCGCAAAGTGATAGCCAAATGCCTGCTGTTCAAAAGAAAATAATATAAAATCTCAATCAGATTGTAAAAGATTTAAAAAGAAAAAATCTATTTTTTACAACCTGTCAGCAATAGTAACCATCTTTTATAATCTTATAAAATCTGATTGAGAAAAAACAATCTAATTGAAATAAATACTCTGATTGAGCGCAAAAACACAATATGATTGACCTCCGCCGCAAACTCCACAACCTCACCCACCCCATGCTGGGGGATATCCTGATGTTGCACCGCGTGGTGGAGCAGCGCAGCGACAACCCCTCGCAGCGCGGGCTGGAGGTCACCCCCGACTTCCTCGAACAAACCATACTGGACTATCGCCATAAGGGCTACACCTTCATCAAAATAGACGAACTCCCAATTTTCAATTTCCAATTTCCACTTTTCAATTCCTCCCTCTTTGTCTGCCTCACCTTCGACGACGGCTACCAGGACAACTACGACATCGCCTATCCCCTGCTGAAACGCCTCGAAGTCCCCTTCGCCGTCTATGTCACCACCGGCTTCATCGACAACCGCCTCCCCATGTGGTGGTACCCGGGCGAGAAACTGGGAATCAACACCGAATCTCTCAAAATGCTGGATGCCGACCCCCTCTGCACCATCGGTGCCCACACCATCAGCCACCCCCGTCTCGACACCCTTTCACTCGACGACCAGCAGAAAGAGATTGCACACTCCCGTCAGGAACTGGAGACCCTCCTCGGCCATGACGTCCACCATTTCTCCTATCCCCACGGAGCCTACAATGCCGACACCCTCACCCTTGTCAAGCAACAATCCTTCCGCACCGCCCTCTGTGCCTGGGGAGGCACCGTGCGTCAGGGGGCAAAACCCCTGCTGCTACCTCGCATAGAACTGCGACAACCCTGAAGGACAAAACAAAACAGCACATCATAACATTGCATTATTTTCATTAGATGAGTCTACACCGCGCATATATCACCATCGCCACAAACAAGAAATACCTGCCAGGAGTCATGGCATTGCATATCAGCCTTCGGCAAACCGGCACAAGCATCCCTCTTTATGTCATGCTCCCTTCCGACCTGGTCAGGAGCGAAGACGCGCTGTGTTCCAAATTAAAAGACAACGGAATACAAATCATTGAATACTCCAATTCCGTCAATCTTCCGCAACAACTTATAGACAACAATAAACACCAGGGAGAACTCCGCTTCAACCATACCTTCGACAAACTCCTGGTTTTCGAGCAGACGCAGTTCGACAAAATAGTATATATAATAGATGCAGACATGTATGTTCTCCAAAACCTCGACCATCTCTTCGAGAAACCGCACATGTCTGCCGTAGTGGCAGGGAAAGAATACCCCGGTAACGAACACTGGATAGATTTAAACTCGGGACTGATGGTCATTGTCCCTGAGAAGGGTCTGTCACAGAAGTTTTCATCCATCATTCCAGAAGTCTACGACCGAAAAAAATGGTGCGGAGACCAAGACATTCTGCAAGCATACTATGAAGAATGGCCTGAACGGCACGAGCTGCACCTTGGCGAGAAATACGGCGTTTTTGCAAACTATGCACATTATTATGAATCGCATCTGGGATATGTATACAACGACCAAATCGATGCCCCCAAGTCAGTGGCAATACTCCATTTTATCGGAGAGACAAAACCCTGGATGCAACAGTGGTCGCCCCTGTCGGTACTCAAACAGGACCTGCACCTCGCGACCCTGAAACTGATTCACAAACGCAACACAACTGCAGCATTACTTGAATACAAGAAGCTGGTGCGCAAAGCGAGGAAGATCCTTTCCCACTAAGAATAACCCCGACACCTGCAGGGGACGCTATGCCCTCCTCTGACAGGCAAGCGCTTGGACACAGGACAAAGGAGCGAAGAAAAACCAAGACAGGATAATGGCCGACAAACCCCAGATACAGCGCTGTTCTAACCACGACTACAAGTCGCCCTGCATATACATGCTGACGGTGACCGTGGAAGGGCGACGGCCCCTATTGGGAAAGGTGGCAGGCGACGCGCATACAGCGCATATCGAACTGACGCCGCTGGGAGTGGCCGTACGCTACGAGCTGTACTCCCTTTGCCAACGATATCCACAACTGAGGCTGCTGCAACACCAGGTGATGCCGGATCATGTGCATGTCATCATCCAAGTCACAGAGAGGCTTGACAAGCCGCTGGGGAGCCTCTTCTCGTCGTGGAAAATAGCTTGCGGGCATGCCTATGGGCGGCTGGCGCCGACAAAGCCACCGGCGGGCGCAAGCGCCCTTGCACAGAACAAAGGAGCGGGGACAAAGACGGAAACCAGAGAGGACAAAGGAACGGGGACAACAAAAGACGAAACGGCGGGAACCGGAGAGAACAAAGGAACGGGGACAAAGACGGGAACCGGAGAGAACAAAGGAACGGGGACAAAGACGGGAACCGGAGAGGACAAAGGAACGGGGACAACAAATGACACTGGAAAAGAGGTGCCGTTTTCTGCTCCTTTGTCGGGTGCTGCGACGCTTGCGTCGCAGGAGAAAGTCTTCCGCCGCCTCTTCGCCGAGGGCTACAACGACCGCATCCTCCAAGGCAAAGGCCAGCTGCAGCGCATGATAGACTACATACGCGACAACCCCCGCCGCCTGCTCCTCAAGCGCGACAACAGTCCCTACTTCACCCTCCACCGCAACATCACCGTGGCCGGCCACACCTTCGACGCCATCGGCAACCTCGCTCTCCTGCAAGCACCCCTCATGGCCGTACACTGCCGCCGCCACTGGTCGCCCGCCGAACTCAATGCCTACGCCTCCCGCTGCGCCGAAGCCTCGCAAAAAGGCACCGTACTCATCGGCGCCTTCATATCGGAAGCCGAGAAAGCCATAGCCCTAAAGGCCAGCGAAAACCACCGCACACTGATACACCTCATGGAAAACGGATTCCCCGACCTGTACAAGCCCGTAGGGCAATCCTTCTACGCTTGCGCCGAAGGACGCCTGCTGCAACTGGCCCCATGGAAACACCACGCCACCCATACCGTTGTCAGTCGCGAACAATGCAACGCGCTGAACACCATGGCCGAAACCATTGCCTCCACCTTATGAAACTCTCCATCATCATACCCACCTACAACGCCGAAGCCTACCTGCAGCAGTGCCTCGACAGCATCCTCGCGCAGGAACGCCAGGGCTGCGAGGTCATCGTCGTCGACGACGGCAGCACCGACGGCACGGCGGCCCTGCTGGAACGCTACCCCGACGTGAAAACCATCCACCAGGCGAACCGCGGCATGAGCACCGCCCGCAACCGCGGCCTCGACGAGGCCCGGGGCGAGTACATCCTCTTCGTGGACAGCGACGACCTCCTCACCGACGGCGCCCTCGAGACCCTCGCCGCCGAGCTCTCAGGCGAAGACATCATAGCCTTCAACGCCAAGAAGCTGCACGACGCCACCGGCGAACAGACCTACCACCCCACCATCCGCCAACCCGAAACCTCCGACGGCTGGACCTACTTCTGCCGCCACCGCCTGGAGGCCACGGACATCCATTTCGTATGCATCTGGCAGCGGGCCTACCGTCGCCAGTTCCTGATAGACAACAACCTGCGCTTCGCCGACGGCATCCTCCGCGCCGAGGACGACCTCTTCACCACCCAGGCCATGCTCGCCGCCAAGACGCTGAGAACCATCACCCCCTGCCTGTATATATATAGGATACGCGCGAACAGCATCACCACCACCGTCGACCGTCGCCGCTTCGACGACAGCCTGCGTGTGCAACGCCTGCTCGCCGACCTCTTCATCCCCCTCCAGGGCGTGGACAAGAAGGCCATCTACCGTGTGTTGGCCTCGAACTACATCAACCTCTTCTCCCGCAAAACGAAGGACCTCTACGGCAACATCGACCGCGAGATGCAGCGGTGGGTCGACTGGCGGCAGTTCCGCACCGTCTGCCTCACCCCCCGCCACCGCCGCCTCTACCGCCTCATCCGCATCCACCCCTCGCTGTTCCGTTTTTATGAATTTTTAACACAATAAACTCGACTGACAAAATGGCAGTCCTGTACCTACCATCTACCTACCAACACCCTATCAACTCCCACCCAACTCCCACCAAAGTGGGTGTTGATAGGGTGAAAACAGGGTTTTGGGACTGACAAAATGGCAGTCGCCCCCTTCTGAGATATGCTTTTCACCTCGATTGAATTCATGGTTTTCCTGCCGGCGGTCTTCGCCCTCTACTGGGTGCTGCGGCGGCAGGTGCGCTGGCAGAACCTGCTGGTGGTGGTGGCGAGCTATCTGTTCTACGGCTGGTGGGACTGGCGGTTCCTGCTGCTCATGGCCTTCACCACCGCCTGTTCCTACGCCAGCGGCCTGATGATCAGGCCCGAAAGCAGCCGGCGGCGCAACCTGGCCGTCATGTGGACCAACATCGGGCTGAACCTGGGCATCCTGGGGCTGTTCAAATACTACGACTTCTTCGCCTCCGAGTTGGCACGCCTGTTGGGATGCAGCGGCGACAGCGTGATGCTGAACCTGATACTGCCCGTGGGCATCTCGTTCTACACCTTCCAGGCGTTGAGCTACAGCATCGACGTCTATCGGGGCAAGATAGCCCCGACGAAAGACGCCGTGGCCTTCTTCGCCTACGTCAGCTTCTTCCCCCAGCTGGTGGCGGGCCCCATCGAGAGGGCCACGAACCTGCTGCCGCAGTTCCTGAGGGAGAGGAAGTTCGACTATGCGATGGCCGTCGACGGCGTGCGCCAGATGCTGTGGGGATTCTTCAAGAAGGTGGTCGTGGCCGACAACTGCGCCGTCTTTGTAGATGAAGTATGGGGAGACATCGGTGGACAGAGCAGCCTCAATCTTGCTACAGCCGCCGTGCTTTTTTCCATCCAGATCTACTGCGACTTCTCGGGCTACAGCGACATAGCCATCGGCTGCGCCAAGCTGTTTGGAATCAAACTGATGCGCAACTTCAACGTGCCCTACTTCAGTCGCGACATTGCCGAGTTCTGGCGCCGTTGGCACATCAGCCTCACCACCTGGTTCCGCGACTACGTCTACATCCCCCTCGGGGGCAGCCGTGTGGCGAAGTGGAAGGTGGTGCGCAACACGTTTGTCATCTTCCTTGTCAGCGGCCTGTGGCATGGCGCCAACTGGACCTTCCTGGCCTGGGGTGCTTTCCACGCCTGCCTCTTCCTGCCCCTCATCCTGCTGGGCAAGAACCGCAAGTATACCGACACCGTTGCCGAAGGACGTTGGCTGCCGGGAATCAAGGAGTTGGGACAGATGGCCCTGACCTTTGTGCTGGCGGCCCTGGGATGGGTGCTCTTCCGCAGCCAGAGCATCGGAGAAGCCATGGAATTCTACAACGGCATGGTCAGCGGCGGCATGGCGAGTTTCAATCCGCCGATGCGCTCCATCGTTTTCGTGATGCTGATGCTCGTGGTGGAATGGCTGCAACGGGGCCGCGAACACGGGCTCGACATGAGCGGTGTAAGATACGGCGTGGTGCGCTATGCCTGCTACCTGACGACCTTGGCCATGATATTCGTTTACGGTATTTTCAACGAGACATTCATCTACTTCCAGTTCTGAAGCTCAATCAGAGCCATCAGTACTAACAGAAAACCCTCACATAATCCATGCGTCGCTTTCTAACAAAACTTGCAATCACTGTAGCGGCACTCTTTGTGTTGGCCTGCGGATTGGACTGGCTGATAACCAAGAACCTCAGGCATTCCGACGCGCGGATGTTCCACACCTACAACGCCATCTGCAACGACAGCCTGCAGTGCGACGCCTTGATCATGGGCTCTTCGCGCGGGCAAGTACAATACTCACCGCGCATTATCGACAGCCTCACCGGCTTCAACAGCTACAATATCAGCGTCGACGGCCGTTGCATCGATGCCGAGGTGGCCATCTACAACTTCTACCGCCGCCACTGCCCCAAACCGAAAGTCATCATACAGAACATCGACGCCGGCACCCTGATGATGAGCAACGGCTACGAACGGGAGCAGTACCTACCCTACCTGCCTGACGACAGGGCGCTGTTTGATGAAATTGCCAACCGCGAAGGCTTCACCTGGGCCGACCGGATGCTGCCGCTGGTGCGCTATGCCGGCTACCACAAGCTAATCCTCAACGGATTGAAGCCCCGCAAGGAAAGCCCTTACGCCCCTCCATACAAGGGCTATATAGAACATGACAGTCCGTGGGACGGCACTGTTTTTTCCACCATCGACACCATCGAGTTCATCGTCAATCCCGAAGCTGCCGCGATTTTTGAAGAGTACCTGCATCAGTGCAAGCAGGAAGGCATCGAGGTGGTGATGGTATACGCACCTATTTATATCGGAGTCACCGAGAAGATGGGCAGCGCCGCCGACTCGATGTTCGCCTTCTACCGGCAGATTGCCGACCGCTACGGCTACCCCATACTCAACTACACCTACGACAGCGTCAGCCACGACACCCTCAACTTCTACAACGCCAGCCACCTGAACCGCCGCGGTGCGGAGCAGTTCTCGATGAAGCTGGCACAGGATTTAAAGAAACTATTGCAATGAAAAAGATACTGATTGTTTTCGGCACGCGTCCGGAGGCCATCAAGATGGCACCCCTGGTGAAAGAACTCGGCAGCCGACCGGGAGAATTCGACACCCGCGTCTGCGTCACCGGCCAGCACCGCGAGATGCTGGACCAGATGCTGGAGGTGTTCGACATACACCCCGACCACGACCTGAACATTATGCAGCCGGGGCAGGACCTCTACGATGTTTCGTCGCGCATACTGCTTGGCATGCGTGATGTGTTGGCAGCAGAACAGCCAGACATGGTGCTGGTGCATGGCGACACCTCCACGTCGACCTTCGCGGCGCTGGCTGCCTTCTACCAGCACATACCCGTGGGGCATGTGGAAGCCGGCCTGCGCACGGGTAACATCTACAGCCCCTGGCCCGAGGAGATGAACCGCCAGCTGAACGGACGCCTCTGCACCTGGCACTTCGCCCCCACGGAGACCGCCCGGAAGAACCTGCTGCGGGAGAATGTCGACGACGCCCATATCATGGTGACGGGCAACACCGTCATCGACGCGCTGCACTGGGTGGTGGCGTCGGGCAAAGCCGCGGTGCCGCAGTTCGGCCGCGACGAGCGCCGCCGCATGGTGCTCATCACCGGCCACCGCCGCGAGAATTTCGGCGACGGCATGCGGAATATCTGCCAGGCCATCAACACGCTGGCCACACGGTTCGAGGACGTGGACTTCGTCTACCCCATCCACCTCAACCCCAACATCCGCCGTCCGGTACAAGAAATCATCGACGGCAGCCGGAAGAACGTCTACCTGCTGGAGCCGTTGTCGTACCTGCCGTTTGTGGCCATGATGCAACAGAGCACATTGATCCTCACCGACAGCGGTGGCATCCAGGAGGAGGCCCCCGCCTTTGGCAGACCTGTGCTGGTGATGCGCGACACCACCGAGCGACCCGAGGCCATCGAGGCCGGCACCGCCCGTCTGGTGGGCACCGACCTCAAGACCATCGTGGACGCCGTTACCGACCTGCTCACCAACGAAAAACCCTACCACGCCATGTCCCACGCCGCCAACCCCTTCGGCGACGGACACGCCGCTCAACGCATCGCCGACGTGATAGCTAACAACTGAAAACGCCCACCAGTGCCATTCTCGCTTCCGACCCGTTGCAGCGACAATCCTGCAGGCTTCGTGTTGCCTACACGCAAGACCTTCCACAATGCGCATCTCTATGGCTTTGTGTGGGACTATGACAGCAAAGCTTAGCTGTCGACATGTATTGGAAACATCAAAGTATATTATAAAATATGATTAAACTATTATGAAAATACTAATTACCGGTGCAGCTGGTTTTATTGGCGCAAGAGTGGCTGCATTGTTGGCTGAACGAGGAGAAGAAGTATTGGGCATTGACAACATCAATGACTATTATGATACCCGTCTCAAATACGGCAGACTTCGTGAATGTGGTATTGAGATAGAGAATGACGAGATGGCATTTTGTAAGATGTACCAAAGCGTGAAATACCCTGGCTTGAGATTTATGCGGATGTCAATTGAGGAAAAACAGCTGTTAGATTACTTATTCGAAAACGAACACTTTGGTATTGTTGTAAATTTAGCCGCCCAGGCTGGTGTACGCTATAGCATAGCCAACCCCTACAGCTATATGCAGAGTAACTTGGTTGGGTTTCTAAACATTCTTGAGGCCTGCCGGTTCCATCAAGTGAAAAAGTTGGTTTTTGCTTCATCTTCATCGGTGTATGGCATGAATAGCAAGACCCCGTTCAATGAAGAAGACAAGGTGGACACCCCTGTGTCGCTGTATGCGGCAAGCAAGAAGAGCAATGAGTTGATGGCACATTGCTATAGTAAATTATATGGACTACATGCAATAGGGCTCCGTTACTTTACCGTTTATGGGCCGTGGGGGCGTCCTGATATGTCGCCAATGATTTTTGCCAAGGCCATACGCGACAATGAGCCAATAAGAGTATTTAACAATGGTGATATGCTTCGTGATTTCACCTATATTGACGATATTGTAGAAGGGACAATATGTGCGGTGGATTACAATTTGAAAGCAGAAGATTGTCCTAATAGTGTGGCTTATAGAATATACAACATAGGCTGTGGTCATCCAGTGCGGCTGATGGATTTCATCAACGAAATAGAACAGGCCTATGGCAAGCAAGCAGAGAAGATTTTTCTTCCCATGCAGCCGGGCGATGTATATCAAACCTTTGCTGATACGTCGCGGCTTGAAAGTGACATGGGATATTGTCCTCACTGGTCGTTAAAAGATGGGATAGGTGAGTTTATGAAATGGTATAATTCAAAAGCGAACCCATTGAATTAGTGGGAGATTATGGAGAACAACTATGTGATATTCTGGCGAAAATGGGACCTGTATGAGCAGTCATTTTCGGATTTGAAAGATAAACCATATGCTCGCTTTATCAACACTCCCACTTTTTATATGCATGGGGCAAAAAAACATATTTATGAGGTTCAACATAGACATCCCCGTGTCAATCGAAAAATGGAGAGTTTTTTTGGCAACTTATGGTTAAAGCCAAATTATTGGTACCCTTCATATTTTGTAAACGACTTCGACAATGACAAAGAATTGGTGTTTATCTTTGATACGGAGTGGGTTCAAGGGGAGTTCGCCAATTATGTCTCTTTTCTGAAACATAATTATCCCGAGGCAAAATTTGTTTTAATCTGTACTGATTTATGGCATACATTAGGCGTGAATGATGTAGAAAAGACGAAAGCCGACTTTGATTTAGTGCTTTCTTTCGATCAGAATGATTGCAATAAATATAATTTCATATACCATCCTCTTGTTTTTTCCCCATTCCATGGAAAGATAGACGATATGCCAGATTATGATGTGTTTTTCCTTGGTCAGCCCAAAAATCGACTGCCAGAAATCATGGCTTGTTTGGAGAAATTATGGGAAAATGATGTTAAAACAGACGTCCATCTTGTAAAGGTCGATTCTAATGAGCAAATATATAAGGACCAGATTGATTATGTGGATGAGGTAATTCCATATAAAACCAATCTGCAACACTTTTTACATGCTAATTGTGCTCTTGAAATAATGCAGCATGGAGGTGTTGGATATACACAACGAATGTGTGAAGCAATTGCGTTTGGCAAAAAGATAATTACAAACAATAAACTTATACACGAAGCTCCTTTCTATAATCCAAATTACATTTTTCAAATTAAAAGTGCAACCGATATCACTCCAGAATTATGTGAACAGATAAAGCGGCGGGAGCATGTCGATTATCATTATACGGAACAAATTTCTCCAATTGAACTTTTACGGTTTATTGAAAAAAAACTATCATAAAATGAAAGTACTTATTACTGGAGGTGCAGGTTTTATTGGTTCAAGTACAGCACTGAAATTGAAGGCGAAAGGTTACGATGTAGTAGTCTTGGATTCGCTTTCTGAACAGGTACATGGAACTAATCCAGAAGAAACCTCGCCATTATATAGAAGCATTAAGGACGAAGTGCATTTTATACAGGGTTCTGTTACATCGCGAGACGATTTGGAAAAAGCGCTGGCGGATGTTGATGCAGTTATTCATTTGGCTGCTGAGACGGGAACAGGTCAGTCAATGTATGATATTGAAAAGTATGTTGAAAGCAATATTAGAGGAACGGCATTATTACTGGATATATTAACCAACCAACCGCATCATGTGAAGCGAGTAGTGGTAGCAGAATCTCGTGCAATTTATGGTGAAGGGAAATACCTCTGTTCGACGTGTGGAGAAGTATATCCATTGGCACGTAGGGCAGAAGATATGGCATGTGGCAACTTTGAATGCAGGTGCCCGAAATGTGGCAGAGAAGTGCAATTGGTGGCCACTACCGAAGATAGTATGATACATCCTACGTCTGTATATGGCATCACCAAACAGGTGCAGGGGCAAATGGTTCATCTCGTGTGCCAGAACATTGGTGTTGAGTCCGTGTCATTCCGCTACCAGAATGTGTATGGACCTGGCCAATCGTTGAATAACCCATACACCGGTATATTGAGCATTTTTTCAACACGTATCAAGAATGGCAACAGTATCAATATCTTTGAAGACGGGAAAGAGACGCGCGATTTTGTGTATATCGAGGATGTGGTAGATGCTACAATAATGGGCCTTGAAAGGCCAAAAGCAAATGGGCATGTGTTTAATATTGGAACAGGGGTGGCAACGAATGTGTTGACAGTGGCCAAAACGCTATGTGAAAAATATGGAATACAAGTTCCAATTATTGTATCTGGCAATTATCGTATTGGGGATATTCGTCATAATTATGCGGATATCTCTTTGGCGAGAGAGATTCTTGGTTACGAGCCGAAATGGACGTTTGAGAAAGGCGTTGAACAGTTTGTCAAATGGGTGAACAAACAAGAGATACAAAAAGATAATTATGAGGAGTCGATAATTGAAATGAAAGCAAAAGGATTGTTTAAATGAGCAGTAGATTAATACATAATTTTATTTTTTCAATATACCACCGTATAACACGAAAGGGTTTTGGTTCTAATAAGTGGAAAAAGCAATTTGCTTATTTTGGAAAGGGTGCCGTGATTTGTTGGCCAGCAATTGTGTCAACAGGTCGAGGGTTTTCTATTGGTGATTCAACGGTGATAATGACTAATAGTCGTATCCAAAACTATGATACAGGAACTTGCACCCCGCAAATTAGAATTGGGAAGAATTGCAACATAGGATATTATTTTTCTATTCTTAACGCATCGGAGGTTACAATCGGTGACAATGTCTTAATAGCTTCATATGTATTGATTACCTCTGAAAATCATGGAATGGATCCAGAAGAATTGTCGTATATGCAACAACCTCTTGTATCACGACCTGTGTCAATAGGAGATGGCTGCTGGATTGGAGAGAAGGTTTGTGTCTTACCCGGGGTGAATATTGGAAAGAAGTGTATCATTGGAGCGGGTAGTGTGGTGACAAAATCCATCCCGGATTATTCTATTGCAGTAGGAAATCCTGCCAAGATTATAAAGAGATATAATTTAGATTTACATAAGTGGGAGCAAGTCAATAACTAATCATGAAGCATCGGATAATATATTATTTAACACATCCTTCTGTGAGCATCCCTGCCTTGTTCGCAAACTTGTCTGACCGTTATGCCATAGAGCATCAATGGAAACGGAGTATGGATTACCCGCTTGACCTAAAAAGCCCAAAGACTTTCTGCGAGAAATTGCAATGGTTGAAACTCCATGACAGGAATCCATTATACCACAAGTTGGTGGATAAATATGAGGTCAAGTCATGGGTGGCGAATTTGATTGGATCTGAATATGTAACAAAAACGTATGCCTTATACGATTCATTGTTAGATATTGACTTCGATGCCCTGCCGGAGACTTTCGTGTTGAAATGCACCCATAACAGTGGTTCGTTCGTTATTTGCCGAAACAAGGACAAACTAAATAGAGAAAAAGCAATAGAAACAATAAGAAAAGGATTATCCGTAAAAAATTACTATATTCAGAATAGAGAATGGGCATATAAGGGTGTGAAGCCACGTATTATTGCAGAGGAATTATTGGAGGACCATACTTTTGACGATTTAGTAAATTATAAATTCTGGTGTTTTAATGGGGAGCCTCGTGTAATGTATATTACAGTGAAAACAGATGACATATGGGAAAATTTCTACGATATGGACTTCAATCCCATGTGTATATCGCATGGCTTCAAAAAATACGAAGGTATAATCAGAAAACCCGAGACATTTGAACAAATGAAAGAGGTTGCCCGTAAACTATCCGCCGGGATACCTCATGTTAGGGTGGACTTATACCAAATACAAGGTAAAATAAAATTTTCCGAGTTAACATTTTATGATTGGGGTGGGTTTTTGCCAATTCGTCCAATAGAATGGGATTATAAAATTGGAAGTTGGATAGAATTATAATAATTGAGGGATAAATGAAGCAGTTCGTTGTATATACAGTAATGGTAGGTGGATACGACAACGTAGAGCAGCCATCCGTCGTTGACGAACGGTTCGACTATGTGCTGTTTACAGATTCTGTCGAGAGGGAACAGGTGGGTGTATGGCAGATCCGGAGTATCCCTTTTGGGAATGAAAATCCAACTCGATTCTCGCGGTACCCCAAAATGCACCCGGAAGAACTCCTGTCAGAGTATGACGCTTCTTTGTACATCGACGCTAATATTCAAATAGCGGATCGGCGTGTATATGAAAGATTCATTGCCCTTTATGACGAAGGCATCGATTGGGGGGGAGTGAAACATCCGAACCCTCCTTTTTCAGGTTGCATCTATGACCACGCCTTTGTGGTTCTTTCCAATGGACTGGATACCGAACAGACAGTCTTCCGCTGGTGCCACAAATTAAGGAAAGAGGGCTATCCTAAAAACAATGGCCTGTTTGAAAACAATATCATTTATAGAAGAAACAATGAGGTTTGTCGACAAGTGGATGCCATGTGGTGGAAGATGTATTGTGATTACTCTCGTAGAGACCAACTTTCGCTTTTTTACGTATTTTGGAAACATCCTTCATTGCGTTATGGACTGTTTTTACCGGAAGGCGAAAGGGCAATCAATAGTGAACTCTTCAACTATGGTGTTCATAGAGCGTCAGCTCCGAAAAGCCGAAGTATAAAACAAAACTTTTTCCAGCATGCACGTTCGCGGTTGCGAAGCGGCGCTGATATAAAGAGAAGGATAAAGTGGAATATGTTCCACTATCGTTTATATGCTTTGCCGGTACCGATTGCCCTCGCCATTGTATATGTGTGGGGGGCACTTGCCACGATAGTGTATGGGCCCATTGTCAAATATTATGCCTACAAACGACATAAAATACAGAAATGAAACTTGCTTCCATCACAGTAGCCTACCACCCCGACATTGAAGACCTTCGTCACAACCTTACATCATTCGCCGATAAGGTTGAGGTCTTAATACTATGGGACAATAGTGAAAACCTACATGATTATAGTGAACTTAAAATTGAGTTCCCAAATTTGATTATTCATCAAGACGGTGTGAATTATGGTTTGCCAAAACCCTACAACTGGGCTATTGACTATGCGAAAAAACAAAACTGCACCCACTTGATGACAATGGATCAAGACTCTCGTTTCGAGGATTTTGGAAAGTATAGGCAACATGTTGAGGAAATAAACCATCCTGGCATCTGTTCTTGTATTATCAATCGCGAGCATCCTGTCAACGAGGAATGGACACCGATTAACGATTCAGCTCAATCGAGCAGCATCTTTCCATTATCGATGATAGAAAAGCTCGGCCCTTTCAGGGAGGATCTTTTCATCAGCATGGTTGATGCAGAGATGTGCTTGAGAGCACAAGAGCACGGTTATAAAACCCTCCAGTACAATGGAAGCAACCTGATCCACCATATAGGCAGTGGCAGGAAAATTCATTTCCTCAACCGGACAATCACTGTATCGGACTACAATGCACTCCGCCACTACTATGATAGCAGAAACCGTATTCTCATGTGGCACGAATTCCCCTATGACATGAGAACACGCAACAAATTGACGCATCTGCTGGGGAGATTGAAAACCATGGCAAAAATAATCCTTTTTGAGAACAACAAAATGGAGAAGGTAACAGCAATTATTACTGGCACCTGGTATGGCTTGTTGAACAAAGCCAAACCTTATCGCACATAAAGCCTCAACAATTCAAATCACATGGTTCGATACAGCATCATCATGCCCCTTTACAACAAGGCGTCCTACGTCCGCAAGGCCGTGGAGAGCGTCGTGGGACAGACATACCGGGACTGGGAGCTCATCGTGGTCGACGACGGCAGTACCGATGGCGGGGGCGATATCGTGGCCGCCATTGCAGACCCTCGCATACGGCTGGTGCGACAGGAGAATGCCGGCGTCAGCGCGGCGCGCAACCGTGGCGTGGCCATGGCAGGCGCAAGTGCCAGCGCTCCTTTGTCGCGTGAGGCGGCGCTTGCGTCGCCGTATATCTGCTTCCTCGACGCCGACGACTGGTGGGAACCCACTTTCCTCGAGGAAATGGCGGGCCTGATCGAACGGCACCCCGACGCCGGCATCTACGGCACAAGCTATTGGATTGTAAAGAACGGGAGACGCCGACAGGCACCCATCGGAGTGGACGAAAGCTTCACCGAAGGCGAGATCAACTACTGCCAGGTCTACGCCCGTACCCTCTGCATGCCATTGTGGACAGGAGCGGTCTGTATTCCCCGAACGATTTTTGATGAAACGGGGGGATTCCCCGTAGGCATCACCCTGGGCGAAGACTTTCTGCTTTGGATACGTATAGTGTTCAAACATAAGGCAGTACTGCTCAATAAGCCTTTAAGCAACTACAATCAAGATGTCGACATAACCTATCGCGGAACCCACCACCTACACCCGCCGGAGCGGAATATGCTGTGGCAACTGAGCGAATTTGAACCTCAGGAGAAAAGCAATCCCGACTACAAACAACTCATAGACAACCTGAGAACTTACAGCCTGCTGAACCACCTGCTCGACAGACGCTACAGGGAGGCCGCACGCACCGAGCTGGCCAAGGTGGACTGGAGCAAGCAGCCGACACGGACACGCCGGCAGTATCAGTGTCCCGTATGGATGCTCCAAATCAAACAAACCATTCTGAACGAAGGTTCCAAAATAAAACAACGCCTACTCTCAAGATGATACCCAAAACAATACACTACTGCTGGTTTGGCCGGGGCGAGATGCCGCAGCTGGCCAAGGACTGCATCGCCTCGTGGCACCGGCACATGCCCGACTGGCACTACAAGCTCTGGAACGAGGACAACTTCGACGTCGACAGCATCCCCTACACCAAGGAAGCCTACGCTGCCAGGAAATACGCTTTCGTGACCGACTACGTGCGCCTCTATGCCCTCAGCACCGAGGGCGGCGTGTACATGGACACCGACGTGGAGATACTGAAACCCCTCGACGACCTGCTGCACCTCAGCGCCTTCACCGGCTACGAGGGCAGCAAGCACAAGCCCCCCGTCACAGGTCTCATGGCCAGCGAGGCCGGTGGCCAATGGGTGGAGGAGCAGCTGCATGCCTACGACGGCCTGCACTTCCGCCGCGACGACGGCACCCTCGACACCACCACCAACACCCTGCGCATCAGCGCCATCATGAAAGCCAACGGCTTCCTGTGCGACGGCAAGCAAGGCCAATACAAAGACCTCACCGTCTTCCCCTCCGACTACTTCTGCCCCCACCAGACCACAGGCGAATACCTACTGACCGAGAACACATACTGCAACCACCTCTTCATGGGCTCGTGGGACGGCAAAACCGACACGAAAGGCTGGAAAAACAGCATCAAAAAACTGGTGGGGCAGAAATGCATGACCCGACTTATCAAGATAAAACGCAAAATCATAGGATAAAAAAAATGGTACCCTTCTTACCCAAACAAATAGCCAACAGAGGCATCTACCTATACTTAGGCTCGCTGGCAGCCGTATCGTTAGCTTTCTTCAACCACGCCATGGCCATCGACTATATACTGATGGGCATCCTGTGGGTGGTAGGATTCTTCCTGCTCAGCTCCTATTGCAGCGCCAAATGGCGGGCCATAGAAGAAAAAAGGTTTTTGCAGTACATATTTTTCACAGCGCTCGGACTGCGTGTGGCCTGGACCATCTTCTCCTACTTCTACTTCATCATGAAGACCGGCATCCCCTTTGAATTTGAAGCCGGCGACTCTGTCTGGTACTACGAAGAAACCATGAGCAATCTCCATGCAAACCTTGTCGATGTGTTCCGCTACCTCTTCATTGACTCCGAAACCGTCTCCGACTCGGGCTATCTCTTCTATCTCTCGCTGCTGAGCAAAGTCACACGGGAAAGCATCCTCCTGCCCCGACTGGTCAACTGCATCTTCAGCGCCGCCACATGCCTGCTCATCTACCTGCTGGCCAAGCGCAACATCGGCGAGGAAGGGGGCCGCCTCTCTGCCGTTTTCGCCTGCTTCATGCCTAACCTCATCATCTACTGCGGACTGCACCTGAAGGAGACCTTCATGATATTCATTCTGATAGCTTATCTGGAACGTTGCGATTACCTGTTGCGGAGCAAGAAATACAATATATTGACCATCGCCCTGCCGGTGGTTCTGGCAATCTTTCTTTTCACCTTCCGCACCGTATTGGGCGCTGCCGCCCTGTTCGCCATTGCCACAGCATTGATATTCACCAACACTTCGGTCATTGGCCGCACCAAGCGCATCTTACTCATCAGCTGGGGAGCGCTGGCCGTCGCAACGCTGGCCGGAGGAACCATCAGCACAGAGATTCAATCGACCTGGGACGACCGCGAAACCAACCAGACAGACAAGCGCACCCACCAGACCAACAAGGGCAACCAATGGGCCAAATACGCCACAGGCACAGTGATGGCACCCATGATGTTCGTCATGCCGTTCCCCACCATGGTCGACGTGGACCAACAATACAACCAGCAGATACTCAGCGGTGGCAACTACGTGCGCAACTTCTTTGGCGGCTTTGTGCTGATTGCAGTTTTCAGCGCCATCTTCATCACCAAGAACTGGCGCAACCTCAGCCTCATCGGCTCCTTCGCCATTGTCTACCTCGGCATCATCTCCACCAGCGGCTTCGCCAACTCGGAACGCTTCCTGCTGCCGGCACTGCCGGTGCTGCTCATCATGGCGGCCTACGGCGTAACACAGCTCAACGAAAAAAACTACCGCTTTTTCAGAATCTGGTACTATGTCGTCCCCGTCATGGCCATTGCCTGGGCATTTTTCAAGCTGGGTTCACGCGGTCTTCTATAAGAGCAAAGTCCCTGTCAACCCCCTACCAACTCCCCACCAACTCCCTACCAACTCCCACCAAGATGGGATTTGACAGGGCGATAAAAAGGACATGACACGACGATTTAACATCCTTTAACAAAGTTCGTACATGAAAGTGTTATTGATATGCAACTACAGGCCAAAGGTCGGAGGCATCTCCGGCCAAGTGGAAATAATGCAAAAAATGCTGGAGGCCGACGGACATCATGCCGAGGTGTTCAGCACCAAAGCATCCGCCGTGCGGCGCCTGATGTTGCCCATCAAGCTGAAAAACAAAGGGAAGGACTTCGACACATTCCACATCCATTGCTGCTCCAGCTGGGGTTTCCTGCCGGCAGTGGTGGGAGTGACCGTGGGAAGATGGCTCGGCAAACGCATCGTGCTGACCTACCACGGCGGTGGCGGGGAGGAGTTTTTCGACCGGCATCCGCGGTTGGTGCGGCACTACCTGATGCGCACCGACGCCAACATCGCCCTGTCGGGTTTCCTGGCCCAAGTGTTTGAAAAACACAACATCCCCTTTGTCACCATCCCCAACATACTGGAGCTGGACGACAGCCGGTTTCGCCTGCGCGAGAGCCTCAAACCCAAATTCATCTGCACACGGGCACACGAACCGCTGTACAACATTCCGTGCATCCTGCAGGCTTTCAGCAAGGTGCAGTCCGCCATGCCCGAAGCCACCCTGACCCTGGTGGGCGACGGCAGCGAGCACGAAAACCTCGTGCGGATGGCGGAAGACCTCGGCTTGAAGAACGTCACCTTCACCGGCCGTGTGGGCAACAACGAGATTTACCGATACCTGGACCAGAACGACATCATACTCTCCGCCCCCCTGGTGGACAACATGCCGGTGTCGCTGCTCGAGGCCATGAATGCCGGATTGCTGGTGATTTCCAGCAAAGTGGGCGGCGTGCCTTACATGGTGAAAAACAACAACACGGGCCTACTCTTCGACAGCAACGACAGCGATGCCCTGGCATCCAAAATGCTTTGGGCCACCGGGAACCAGACCATTGCACGCACCATCACCCTGCAGGCACACAAAGCCGTCAGCCTCTACCGATGGGAAAACATCAAAGACAAACTATACACAGCCTATGGCATTCATTCATGAGCATATTATACTGCCCCTAAGCGACTGGGCTACCAATCAAAACGTCTATCGCGACATGCGCTTTCTCAAGCAGAGCGAGCAATGGAGCGAGCAACAGATGCTTGACTTCCGCTGTGCCAAACTGCGCGACATTGCCAATCTGGCCATCGAGCATGTGCCGTACTACCAAGACCTTGGCCTGGAGCGCGATAGCATACGTTCATTCGAAGATTTGCGCAAGCTGCCCATTGTCAGCAAACAAATCATACGGGAACAGGGGTTGGCCCGCTTCGCCTCCGACTGCTATCCGGCATCCAAACGCATAAAACTGAATTCCAGCGGCTCCACCGGAGAGCCGTTCACCTACTACACCTCCCCCGAGGCGACCTCGATCAACACCGCAGCCAAACTGCTGACGTGGTATAAAGCCGGCTATCGTCTGGGGAATCGATATATGAACATCAAGCGCTCGGCACGCGAGACGTTTGCCAAACGGGCGCAGGACTGGGTGAACCGCAGCAGCTATGTTACTTTCTACTCGTTGGACGACACACGCCTACATGAAATACTGCAACAGATAGAACGCGAAAAACCGCTCTTTTTGCGCTCCTACCCTGCCCCCCTCAGCCTATTGGCGCACTACAAGATACAGCATCCAGAATTTTCGCACAACCCCAAGCGCATCTTCACGACAGGGAGCAACCTGACCGACGCAACCAGAAAAGACGTGGAACTGGCATTTGGCTGCGACATCATAGATTCATACTCGTGCGAAGGGACCATGAATACCTATGAAACACCCCTGCACGACGGCTACCACCAAACCCTTCCGTATGGCGTGATGGAGGTCCTCGACGACAACGGAAATCCCGTCGTCAACGGCATCGGCCGCGTTGTCAGCACCGATTTCTGGAACCTGGCACAGCCATTCATACGCTACGACACCCTCGACCTCGTGGAGATGAAAGACGGCATAATCCATCGCATAATCGGCCACGACTGTGAAACCATTCTTGACATACATGGCAAGCGCCTGACCGTTTACACCCTGGACGAATACCTGAGCCGTTATGACGACGAAGGCCACGACATGGTAAAAGCATTCCAGGTTGTATATCGCAAGGATAAATCCATCACACTCCGACTTGTGGTCACCCCGTTTTTTACAGAAAAAAAGGAGCAGGAGATTATAAGCCATTGGACCAAGGAGTTAGGATGCACGGTGACTGTAGAGAAAGTGCAACAAATACCTTTAATGCACAACAACAAGCGTTTAGTCACCATTACAGAGTAAATGAAATACACAATTCATGCCCAGCAAAGAAATACTTCAATATCACGGCCTTGACACCCCCGCCGGAAAAATCAAGTACACCTTCATCCAACTGTGGCGGTTCTCGCTGTCACGCCTCATGTTCTTCATCCCCTTCAAAGGGTGGCGGGCCAGGATGTACCGCTGGAGTGGTGTACACGTAGGGAAGAGAGTGTATATCGGACACGACTGCCTCTTCGACCGCGCTTTCCCAGAGCAGATCACCATTGGTGACGACACCGCCATCGGCGACCGCTGCACCATCACCGCCCACGGCTGCATACCGACACAAACACCTCTCAAAGAGATATACCCCCTCACCGTCAAACCCGTCAATATCGGGAAACGCGTATGGATAATGCCCAATGTGACAATCATCTACGGCGTCAACATCGGTGACGAGGCAGTTGTGGCCACCGGGGCGGTAGTCACGCGCGATGTACCGGCACACTGCCTGGTGGGCGGCGTGCCTGCCAAGATAATCAAACAGTTATGAGAATCCTTTTCCAGTTGGGGCACCCCGCCCACTTCCACCTGTACAAGAACACCATCGCCGACCTGCAACGCGATGGGCACCAAACATATATCCTCATCCGAAAGAAAGACATACTGGAGGATTTGCTCAAAGCCTCCGGCCTGGACTACGTCAACATCCTGCCCAGCGGCCGCAAATCGGCAATCACCTTGGCCTTAAGGTTGTGGCGAGTGTTCTGGTTCACCCTCAGACACAGGGTGAACATTTTGGTCGGCTCCACGCCCGAAGTGGCTCAGGTAGCATGGCTGCTTCGGAGACGCTCGGTGGTGATGGCCGAGGATGATGCCACCATCGTTCCCCAATTCATAAAAGCCGTCAAACCCTTTGCCGACCAGTACCTCTCGCCCGTATCCTGCAACAACGGACCTCTCGAAGGCAAAACCACACACTATGAGGGCTTCCACAAACTTGCATACCTGCACCCTTGCCGCTTCACCCCCGACCCCGCAGTGGTCGACCGCTACTTCCCGCACGACCGCCCCTATTTCCTACTCCGCTTTGCACAACTTAACGCCTATCATGACGTGAGTGCCCATGCCCACGGCATCACCGACACAATTGCCCGCAAACTGGTCGAAATGCTTGCACCTCACGGCGATGTCTACATCACCTCCGAGCGGCCTCTGCCGGCCGGCCTTGAAGAACATCGGTTGCAAATCAACCCCCTCGACATACACCATATCATGGCCTTTGCCAAAATCTACATCGGCGACAGCCAAAGCATGGCCGTTGAAGCGGCCATGCTGGGAACACCGTCAATCCGGTTCAACGACTTCGCAGGACGAATAGGAGTACTCGAAGAGTTAGAGAAGACATACCAACTAACCGTCGGCATACCGACAAGCGACCCGGACAGGCTCTACAATACTGTGTCCATGATGCTAACAGAAAACCTCAGGGAAACATTCCAGCGAAGAAGAGAAAAAATGCTGTCGGACAAGATCGATGTGGCATCCTTTTTCACAAACTTCATTGAAAATCTGAAAAAATAGCATGGACTTCACCATAGAGAAATACAACGAGCTGCTTGACGCGCTAAAACAGCATAAAGACCATAGAATCAGGCATGATGTGGACGCCAGACCACTCTTTTCGCTGAGGGTTGCGCAAGAGGAGGCACAGACGGGGGCGAGAGCCACATACTACTTTCGTTCCATGCACTTTGCATCCCACAAGGACACCATCAAAGCAATTGCAGCTCTCGGACATGAGGTAGGCTACCACTACGAGTGCCTGACCACCTGCAACGGAAACCTGGCAGCGGCATACGAGGACTTCTGCAGGAACCTGGAAGAACTGAGGAAGATTGCCGATGTGAAAGCAGTTTGTGCTCACGGCAGTCCAAAATCGAAATGGAACAGCCAAGACCTTTGGAATCAATACGATTACCATGCACTTGGCATTGAACACGAATCCATGATCGACACCGATTTCTCCACCACCCTCTACCTCACCGACACTGGCCGCCGGTGGGACGGCTACCGCGTGGCGGTAAGGGACAAGGTACCACAGTACCAAGAAGAGTGGAACAAAGCAGGGCTTACGTTCCACTCTACAGACGACATCATACATGCTCTCAACAACATACATCACCCCATACACCAGAAAGCGCTCCTCGTCAACACCCACCCGCAACGGTGGATGCCCTTTGGTGCACAATGGATAAAAGAGGCCGTGATGCAAGGCAATAAAAATATAGTCAAAAGAGTCATAGTATCAATTAGATAAATGAAGAAAATACTTACCATTGTCGGAGCACGTCCGCAATTCATCAAAGCGGCAGCTATCTCCCATACTATCAGGGAAAACTATGCATCCGACCTGCAAGAGGATATCCTTCACACGGGGCAGCACTACGACGATGCCATGTCGGGCCAGTTCTTCGCCGAGCTGGACATTCCCCTCCCAAGGTACAACCTCGGTGTAGGCTCCGGCACCCACGGAAAGCAGACGGGACTGATGATGAGCGGCATAGAGGAAATACTGTTACAGAACCGCTACGATGGTGTGCTGGTCTACGGCGACACCAACTCCACCCTGGCAGGAGCCTTGGCTGCTTCAAAGCTGCATATCCCTGTCTACCACGTCGAGGCTGGATTACGCTCATTCAACCGCAACATGCCAGAGGAAATCAACCGTATAGTTGCCGACCATGTGTCGACGCTGCTTTTCGCGCCGACACAAACAGCCATACAAAACCTGAGGCACGAAGGATTTACAGAAGAGGTTGTATTCAGCGGCGACGTGATGTACGACAACGTGCTGCGATACTCATCCATCGCCCTGCAGAGGACAAAACCCATCCAGGATTCATACATCCTTGCCACCCTGCACCGCGACTTCAACACAGACAATCCGGGAAGGCTAAAACACATACTTTCATCGCTGAACACAATTACAGAACACTTCAACTGTGGAATAGTGCTACCGCTGCATCCCAGAACACGTAAGTGTATTGATTCTATGAATCTTGCATATCTTTTAGCCAAAATCCACGTTGTTGAACCACTCTCTTATCTTGAGACCCTTGCGGCCTTACAACGATGCCGCCTTGTGCTGACCGACAGCGGGGGATTACAGAAAGAGGCCTTCTTCTGCCAGAAAAGCTGCGTCATTCTCCGACCGGAAACCGAGTGGATAGAACTTGTGGAAGACGGAGCCGCCATTTTGGCAGATGCTTCTGAAAAGAAAATCATTGATGCCACAGAAAAATTAGTTGACAAAATACCAAATCAATACGCCCATTTCGGCAACGGGACTGCCGCTGAGACAATCCTAAAAAAAATAATATCATAACATTCTAATTATCATATAGTTGCAACCCCACCCCTAAAATCGGGGATTATTTATGCATTTTTAAGAATTATAATTGAAAAAAAATCGATATATTTGCAATTTATCAAATACGGATAAACATATATATAACATACTAAACAACAAGGACTTAAACTCAAAAACAGGCAATTCATCCGATGTCAAATAGAGGGAAAATACTGCTCACAATCACATTCATTGCGGCAACACTATTTGCCTCATCGTGTGTCACTCCCCGAAGGGTGAACTATCTGCAAGACTTGCATCATGGCAGTCAGATTGAGATTGAAAACAAATTCGAGGCAGCCATTGTCCCCTATGACGAATTGAACATCACCGTCACAACTTCCAGCAGCAAAAAAGAGCTGGCAACCCCTTTCAATCTCGGGAATGTCTTGGGCATCGGCAACGCCAGCAACACCAATGGAGCCTGCTATTTGGTTGACATCAACGGAGACATCCAGATGCCCATCCTCGGCAACATCCATGTCGCCGGACTTACCCGCCTCAAGCTTCAAGACACGCTTACCGCCATGCTCAAACAAGGTGGCTATATCGACGAGCCCTTCGTCATGGTTCGATTCAATAACTTTAAAATATTCTTCCTCGGGGGAGGCAAAGGACAAGTGCTTAATATTTCCAACGAGCGCTGCACCTTCCTCGAGGCACTGGCCATGCTGGGCAGCAACGTCAGCCTCCATACCCGCCGCGACCACATCGCCGTCATGCGTGAAATAGACGGACAGATGGTAGTGCGCTATCTGGACCCGCGATCGTCCGACGTCTTCAACGACCCCTTTTTCATGCTTCAACAGAATGACTTTATCATTGCCGACACCTACGACAACAGCATTGTCCGTAGCGAAGCAACATACTGGCTCGGTATTGGAACCACCATCCTCTCGACATTCTCACTTGTAATCTCACTCCTCGTACTCAAGAAGATTAACTAATCCTCAAACCCTACAATTATGGCAGACACTAAAAGCGACACCACATTCCTCGACGAAAAGAGAACACAGAAGATCCATATCAAGGATATCCTCTTCACGCTGATGAGGAATGCCCACTGGCTGATACTCTGCGGTGTCCTGGGAGCTGTCATCGCCGGCTACTATGTGCGCCATCAAAACCGTGTCTATGCCAGCCACGCCCGAATACTCATCAAAGGCTCTTCCACCAACAACGAGAGTGGCATACGCGAGGCTTCCATCAAGAACATGTTCTCCACCCGTGCGCTCTACAACAGTTCCATCAATAACGAGATGATGATTCTCACTTCGAAATCTGCCCTCACAGAAGTATCCCAAAACCTCAAACTCAACATCGGATATACCACCAAAACCCGCCTCGTCAACCGTACAAAAGACCTGTACGGAGAAACACCTCTCACCATTGACTTTATTGACAACAACGAAGAAGAATACATAACCTTTACTGCAACCATCAAAGACGACAAGCAATTCGAGCTCACGATGCCTGACATCGAACCCATCAACATCACGTTCGAAGACACCGTTGCAGCACCTTTCGGTCGAATTGTAGCCCATAAGACATGGTTCCTAACCCCGGAATTTTATGGTATTCCCATCAATGTCACCCACAACAGCTTGTCCGCTATTGCCGAGTATTATCGCTCTGCATTGTCGGTCTATCGTGACGACGACTTCAACACCATTGTCAACATCTCACTGAACGACGCCTCCCCCATCCGCGCACAGGAGGTCATCAACGAACTCATCAAAGTCTATAACGATGATGCCATCAAAGAAAAAGAGCGCATCATTGCTGAGACCTACGACTATATCAATCAGCGCCTCTCCATGCTCCATTCCGACCTCGGCACGCAGGAGAATGCCCTGGCCAATTTCAAACGAGAAAACCAACTGCTTGATATATCCTCCTATGGTCAAAATTATCTCCAATCAAGCATCCAATCATCCGAGGAAATCGAGCGCCTGAAAAAGCAACTTTCTCAGGCACGCTATCTGACCCAATTCAACCAATCCGGCGAAGCCGCCCATATCATTCCTCCCACCATAGGTCTTGACGACCAAAACATCATGGAACTCATATCCAAACACAACAACTTGGTCCTCGAACTCGAGAAATATCAGAGTCCCAATAGCCCCGTCGTGAAATCGAAGACGGAGGAAATCCGAACTCTCCGTTCCAGCATGAACCGCCTACTGGACGGATACATCGGCATGATTCAAGAACGCATTGCCGAGACTCAGATTGAAGCCTCCAATGCTTCCAGCAAAATGAGCCAGGTGCCCCAACAGCAACTCTATCTGGAAAACCTGGAACGCTTGCAGAAGATAAAAGAAGAGCTCTACCTTCACCTCCTCAGCCGCCGCGAGGAACTAATGATTAGCCGTCCTTCGATTGAACCGAATGGTAAAGTACTCGACCCCGCCCGAATCAATCGTACACCTGTCTCGCCCAACGAGACCCGCACCACACTCATGGGACTCCTTATCGGCTTGGCAATCCCCGTTGGCATCTTCTTCCTCCGCCGCCTACTCGACACTAAAGTTAAATACCATAACGACATACTCGCAGCAACCGACATACCCTTCCTCTGCGAAATTCCTAGCCGCGAGAAAGATGACGACCGCGAAATAGTCATGACGAACCATGACCACGACGCCATGTCAGAGTCGTTCCGTCTACTACGCACCAAGATTGATTTTCTTGGCAGCAGCAACGAAGGTAACAGCAAGGTGCTAATGGTCACCTCCATCCTTCCCGGCATGGGTAAGACCTTTGTCTCAGCCAACCTTGCATCCAGCTTTGGTGCCGCCAACAAGAAAATCATCATTTTGGACCTCGACTTGCGCAAAGGGTCACTCACCCGCAAATTTTATTCGCGCAAACATAGCGGACTTTCCTCCTATCTGGCAGGTAAAACCGACGACTGGCGCGCACTGGTCAAACACGACCTTATCAGCAATGGCGTAGACAGCATCTTCACCGGCCCAATACCACCCAATCCAACCGAACTACTCAGCAACAATCGTTTTAGCCATCTCATCAGTGAACTGCGCCAAAACTATGACTATATTATTCTCGACACCGCTCCTACCGGCCTCGTGGTAGACACTGACATCATCAAACCCTATATCGACAACACCATATTCATCGTCCGACACAACAAATTCGACAAACGCCTACTGAGCGAGCTGGACGAGATGTACAAAGAGCACATGTTCCCCAACCTTGCCATCGTCCTCAACGATGTCCGATACAAGAAACTCATGCCGTACGAGAAGAAATACGGCTACGGATATGGGTATGGTTACGGCTATGGTTACGGCTACGGATATGGCTATGGTTATGGTTACGGCTATGGCTATGGCGAAGACGAACGTAAAAAAAGTGAAGAAGAAGAAAACGAAGATAATAATAAATAAAAATATAAATACTATATTTATATGAAGAAAACATTCACAATACTAATCTTACTAATTGCAAGTACCTCTAGCATGTGGGCTCAGAGATTCGACCGCAGAGGATTCTCCCTTGGTGCCGACCGAGACACGCTCCTATATATCATTGCATCACCATTTGACAACTGGTATATCAACCTCGGAGGTGGTATCCAAACCTTTATAGGCAACGAAATTGAGTCGTCTGCGCGTCAAAACAAACTCAACTTCAACATCAGTGCAGAGATTGGTAAATGGATAATCCCGGACTTGGCCGTCTCTCTCAGGTTGAATTTCATGAACGTCGACGGACAGTCGCGCTATGGCCTGCAGCCATTCATCGACTTTACCAATATCACAGCCGACTCAGTCTCCGGTTATTATCCATACCAACCTTTCCACGCATATGCCATCACTGCCATGGGATTTGTCACATTCGACTGGACAAACTTCCTCAATGGCTACGAGCAGGGACGGCGCCATCGTTTACACTGGTTTACGCCCATCGGACTTGGAGCATCCATGCTCTTCGGAAGCCAAGAAAACCCCAATGGAAAGTATGAGCTTGGCTCTTTCCGCCGCAATTTCGAGTTGGCATATTCTTTACGTATCGGTGCCGAATACACATTCTCCGAGCATTTCGCAATGAATGCCTCCGTCGAACTCTTTGGTTCTGAATCTACTTGGGACTGGTCGCCTTACGACAACTCCCGTACAATATTTGACATTATCCCCTCTTTCAACGTTGCCGTCAAGTTGAACCTCCTCAAAACAGTCACGAAATACAATCGCTACACCAAGACAAGCACCCGCGAGAAAGTGAACCACGAGTTCCTGGCCTTTGGTTCGCGCAACACACTCCAAAATCTCAATGGTAAAATTGAACACTTAAGTCACCAGATTGACTCCATTATAGATAAATCAGGTCAGCGTGAGGCTCTCGATTCTATCCGCATCGACTCACTTGACAACGAGCTGCGTGCTGCCAACGAAGAGCGCAACCGCATCATTAGCGAAGGTGGTTATGGTCCGAGACCCTTCAGCGTCATCGACGAGCTGCTTGACGTCAATGAAGTGCTCAACCTTCCCGCAGCTATCGTCTACTATCAGCTCGACAAGTGGGACCTTGACTACAACGCCACCAAACGTCTGCAGGACTTCTACAAAGAAGCCCGCCACCTTGATGACACCATTGAATTCTATATTATTGGCGCCGCAGACTCCGCCACAGGTTCAATACGCCACAACCAATGGCTCTCCGAGCATCGTGCCCAAGAAGCGTTTGACATGCTTGTCAATAGTGGCATGAGCAGCAACCAGCTCATCCAGGTGCCCATTGGAGGCATCACACACTACGACCCGCAGGAGAACAACCGTATGGCTCTCATCATCCAACGCACCCCCGTTACCGAGGAGATTGTTGAGCGTTGGAAGCGTGCCAGCCAAGAACGCCTGAAGAAAAGGAAAAGGTAAGCCAAATTAACGGCTAAACAAGAGAGAGGCAATACCATTGCCTCTCTCTTGTTGTTTAGGACCCCCAGTCGACAGTTAGTGATTAAGCACTGCAAAGAGGCCAACATAATTGTCAAAGAAAGGAAATGGACGGCACATCCAAGGAAGGGGAAAACAAGCCAACTTCACACAAAAAACATCACATTGCCACTCTGTCTTTGCTTTGTTTAAGCTACAAACACTTGTCCCTCACCAAGAGCATCACACCCTTCCTCCCAGGCATTAAGAACGCATCAACAATACCAAAGGAAGAAAAACAAAGCCAACTAAAAAGAGCGGGAAGCAACAATTGTTGCTTCCCGCTTTTTTTTTAATAAAACCCCTGTTATTTCAGGCCAAGTTTCTTTTTCACCAAAGGCATGATGTCATCGCTGTCCTGCGAATAAAGGACGGCAGCAGTGCCTGAATCGAGGATGTAAGTATAACCACCCTCGGCAGCCACGTCGGAGATAGCCTTCTTGGCACGATCGATAATAGGCTTGAGCAGATCCTGCTCACGCTGCTGCAACTGCTTCTGAGCGTTCTCCTGGAACTCCTGGATACGGGTACTCATATCCTGCAGCTCACGCTGTTTGGTGTTGCGGATAAGTTCAGTCCAACCGGACTGCTTCTCCATGTACTCATTGTAGCGCTTTTCCATCTCACTTTGCATGGACTTAAGCTGATCCTCAAGACCAGTGACTTCAGCCTGCAGCACAGTCTGAGCCGAATCGCGGCCCGGCATGATTTGCATCAGGTCATTCGAATTGATGTGGCCAAGTTTGATTTTCTGTTGGGCCATGGCGTTGCCACCAAAAACAAAGAGGCAGGCAACAACTGCAATTAAAGCTTTTTTCATCTGTTGTATTATTTATAGTTTTCGTTATTTTATCTTTTGACATTACGTTCCTTTGCCACACCGGGGGCACGCTCGCCGTCACGCTGGCGCATCTCAGGGTTGGACGGCTTCTTCCGGGTGGTCTCAGTCTCCGACGGAGCCGAAGCATTGTTGCCACCAGGCTTGTAACCTAACGATTCCAGGACATCGTCACTGATATCGAACTTTTTATTGGCATAAAGCACCGCAGGACTCCCTGCACGGTCAAAAATCATGCCATAATTCTTCTCCTGGGCGATACGCTCTATAGCAGCCCACACTCGGTCCTGCACCGGCTTGAGCAATTCGGCACGTTTCTTGTCGAGATCGCCTCCGGGACCGAAACGTTGTTGCTGCAGGGATCGTATTTCCTGCTCCTTGGCTTTTATTTCCTCCTGGCGACGTTTCTTGAGATTCTCAGGCAACAGGTAGCTTTCCTGCTCGTATTCCACACGCAGATTCTCAAGCTCCGACTGTTTCTCGGCCAATTCTGCCGTCCAGTCCTGAACATATTTATCCAGACGTTTCTGTGCATTGGAATAGTCGGGAATACTACGCAATACATAGTCGGTGTTGACACAGGCATACTTCTGCTGTGCCATCACAGGCGAAACTGCGGATATCAACAATGCTGCTATAACAAGAACCTTCCTTTTCATAACGTATTAGTCGAGACTTTGACCGATGGAGAAATGGAACTGGCTGCCGCCGGTGTTGCCGTCGAAACCATAGCCCCAATCGACGCCGATAAGGCCGAGCATGGGCAGGTAAAAACGGAATCCGAGGCCGGCAGAGTTATACATCTTGAAAGGTTGGAACTGCGAAATATCGCTCCAGCAGTTTCCGCCCTCTATAAATCCGAGCACCCAAATGGTAGCGCTACCACTCTCGACTATGGGCTGACGCAGCTCGATAGTGAACCTGTCAAACACCGAGCCGCCACCTTCGGGTGTCAGCGAATTGTTCTCATATCCGCGCAGAGGTATAACCTCGCGTCCATCGAGCACCCACGACGAGAGGCCGTCGCCTCCAAGGTAGTAACGTCCAAAAGGTGCCAAACCGATATCCTTGTTATAGTAACTCATCCATCCGAAGCGGAAACGTGTGCTGAGCACGACATCGCCAACCAGGTTGAGGAACCACGAGCCGCGGAAATTAATCTTATAGTATTCCACCCACTTATACTTCTCCTCTGCCGTCGCCGTCGAGTAATCCTTGCCCGACAGCGCCGAGAACGGCGGCGTCACATAGGCGCTGAGCGATATTTCCGATCCACTGCGGGTGTAGAAAGGCGAATCGAAAGAGTTGCGCGAAATGGTGAAGGCATACGATATATCGTTGGCCGTACCATCGGCAAACAGTCCCGAAGCCAAAGAGCTGTAATTGTTGAGGATATAATGCTTGTATGTGATGCCGTGAGAGACTATGAAATAGTCGTCGGGCCATTTCAGTCGCTTGGAGAAGCTCACGCCCGCTCCGGTGATTTGCAGGCTGTAGAAACTCTCATCGTTTTTACGCACCCATAGGCCATTGCTCAAATAGTTGTGGTAGACCTGCCCCGTGAGCGACTGTGCACGACGGCCGCCAAGCCACGGCTCGGTAAAACCGGCACTGATAGAGTAATAGGAACTGCCGTTGGTGGTGGCGTTGAGCGAAAGCTTCTGGCCGTCGCCGGCAGGCAGCGGCACCCAGGCATCTTTGTTGAAGATGTTGCGCACACTGAAATTGTTAAGCTGTATGCCTACCTGTCCGATGAACATGCCGGAGCCGTAACCGCCCTGAAGGTTCAGCTGGCTCGTGGAGCCTTCTTTCACATGATACACTATATCCACCGTGCCATCCTTGGGATTGGGACGCGGCTCAGGGTTCACCGACTGTTCCTCGAAGAACTTGAGGTTCAACAGCTCGCGGTGACTGCGTATCAAAGCCTCGCGGCTGAACAGGTCGCCGGGGCGCGTGTGAAGCTCACGCATGATAACCTTGTCGTTGGTGATGGTATTTCCTTCTATCCACACATTACGTATGCGGGCCTGCTGGCCCTCGATGATGCGCACCTCGATGTCGATGCTGTCATTCTCGACAGCCACCTCTACAGGCACTGCACGGAAAAACAGATAGCCGTTGTCCATATACAGCGACGAGACGTCTGTTCCGGAAGGATTATATTTCAAGTTCTCTTCAAGGAGGCTCTTGTTGTATGGGTCGCCCTTGGCGATACGCAGCGAGCGGCGCAGCACCTCGTCGGAGTAGACGGTGTTGCCCGAGAAAGTGATGTCGCGGAAATAGAACTTCTTGCCTTCATGAACCTGCACCTTCACCTTCAACCGGGCCTGATCCTTGTCTTTCAGCTCCGCCTCCGGCACCTCCCACACCGTATCCATCACGATACGCGCATCGCGGTAGCCCTCTTCGTTGTAGTAGGCTATGATATTTTCCAAATCCTCATTGAAGTCGTTCTCCATATAGCGCGACTTCTTCCAGAAGACCTTCTTCCAGAAACGGAGACTCTTGCGGAAATGCACGTCGCGTGTTTTCTGCATTTTCCCCTTGAGGGTGATGTCCGAAACCTCTTTGTTGCCCTCAAAGATGAGCGAGTCTATCTTCACCTTCTTGCCACGTTTTACGTGGAATGTGACGATGAGACGGCCGGAGGTGTCGGTCTCCGTGGTGGGAGTCACCTCTGTGCGGGTAAAGCCTTTGTCGATAAAATAGCTCTTTATCTTGTTCGACGAGGTGCGGAGCATATTCTCCGTCACCACATCGCCGGTCTTGATCTGCATCTCCTCGCGGAGCTTCTTGTCCTCGCCCTTCTTCACGCCGGTAAAGGCAAACTTCAGCATCCGGGGACGTTCGCGCAGCACAATGGTAAGGAACGCCAGGTTTCCCTGTATGCGGTTGACACGTATCTGCACATCGTCGAACATACCCTGGTTCCAAAGGTTCTCAATGGCGCCCGAAATCTTGTCGCCGGGAATACGCACCTTGTCACCCACCTGCAGACCTGCCACCAGTTGCACCACTCGGGTATCAAAATTCTCCGCACCCTCGAAGGAGATGCCTCCGATTTCATAAGTCTTGGGAGTGAGATAGTCAAAGTCATATTCGTCGTTACCGCCCACAACCACCTGAGAGTAAGCCGCAAACGGCATCACCGTCAAGAGGAGGGCAAGCAGCAATAGTTTCACGTTCTGTTTCATCAAATTTTACACTTAATCTATATAATAACTCACTTCCGTATATTTTATTATATTTAAGTATCGAAATTTGCAAAAAAATTTCACTCCCCTGCCTCTATTTGTGCCTCGGTCTTGCCGTAGCGGCGCTGACGGCGCTGATATTCAAGCACTGCATCGCAGAGGTCGTCCTGCCGGAAATCGGGCCATAGGATATCGGTAAAATAGAACTCCGTGTAGGCCATCTGCCAAAGCAGGAAGTTGCTCACACGCAGTTCACCACCTGTGCGTATCAAGAGGTCGGGGTCGGGGACTTCGCTGGTACAAAGGTAGCGGCGCAGGGTCTCCTCGTCGACGCAGGCGGGGTCAAGCCGCTCGGAGCATATCTTCTTCAGCGCCTGGGCTATCTCCCAGCGCGAGCTGTAGCTGAGGGCCAGGATGAGGGTCATGGCCGTATTGCCGGCCGTCTCGGCCATGCACTTCTCCATCATCTTGCGCGAGCGCTCGGGCAGACGCTGAAGGTCGCCAATCATGGTCAGGCGCACATTGTTTTTCATCAAAGTCTCGGTCTCGTCGAGCACCGCTTTGACCAGCAGCTCCATCAGCCCGTCCACCTCCGCCTGGGGGCGGTTCCAGTTCTCGGTGCTGAACGTGTAGAGGGTCATGTATTTGATGCCCAGCCTCACGCCGCCTTCCACCGTCTGGCGCACTGCCGTCAGAGCACTCTGGTGGCCGAAGAGGCGCTCGTGCTGTTGCTTCATGGCCCAGCGGCCATTGCCGTCCATGATGACGGCCACATGTTGCGGAACCCTTGTCCTGTCTATCTCTTCTATTGTTGCCATGATTATGTAAAATATTAGTTTCTGCAACGTTTGGACCGCATCCATCCGAACATCGCGTCGAGACTGACGCCCAGCGAGACATGCAGATAGGCATACCAGTCGTCGAGCGAGTCGTCGCCGCGTTTTACTCCTGCCGCGTTGACATACCCCTCCTGCACCTCGCCGCTACGGTCCGCCAGCTGTTCCGCCAGCGCTCCGTCGTCGCAGTTGGACTGCAGCAGGTCGTGCTCGACATAGGTCTTGCTGACGTCGTCCAGATAATCGGTCCATGTTTTTCTGAATCCATATTCCGCCGCCAGCGAGAAGTTCTTGCCCAGCCTCACCTTGACACCCACGCCGAACGGCAGGCACATCTGCATGCGGGCGTAGGCCTTGCGGTCGGGATATTGCGTAGATCCCTGGCCCTCGGTGTGCAGCGGCTGCAGCTCGGCCCACATTTCCTGCCCGTCGCCAAGGGTGTACATCGCCATGGGGTTGAAGTGGAACACCCCCAGTCCACCGAAGAGGTAGGGGGTCCACAACCGCTCGGTGGCACCCGAGCCGAAGGGTGCAAAGTTGAACTCGGCGAGCACAGCCCCCTCGATGATGTCCGAGCGGAAGCTCAGGTTGCGGAGCTCGTTGTAATCCTCGTCGCAGCCTATCTGGCCATAGCTTGCCTCGACCCTCAACGCCCAGCGGTTGTCGAAGCGGTAGCGCAACCCCACGCCGCCGGCCAGCCGGGGGAGGGTCAATGCGCTCTCGTTGTTGAGGTCGCCTATGTAATTCATACCGCCTCCCATCAGCAGCAACTCGCTGCGTCTCAGGAAGTCCTCGCGCTGCGCACTGAGGGTGGACCCCACCCCCAGCAGCATGGCCAGCAGCAGTATGTACCTATTTCTTTTCACTTTCTGTCCACTTGAGCGTCGCGCAGATGCCTTCCACCTGCATCAGGTAGTCGCGCTTCTCGAACCGCGGTGCGTAGACGAAGCCGATGACATCGACAATGTCCTTGCCGTCGGGCGAGAGCATGGAGTAGCACACAAAGGGGCCTCCCATGCGGTCGGTGGTCTCCTTGAGGCACCACAGGCCGTGGGTCTGGATGCAATAGGAGCTACCCTCATAGTCCACCTTCATGCTTTCCATGTCCACCCTGCGCTCGGTGCCCATAAAGCCGTCCTCGCTGGGGCTGGGCACGTGGCGCCGCATGATGGTGTCCAGACGGTTGTATATCTTCGCGGGCGTAAGCTGGTCCTGATTGCGGTAGGCGGTGACATTCACCAGCACTCCCAGGCTTATATCCTTAGTCTCCTTGCGAATCCAGGCAAAGCCGTCATCCTCCGAAGCCCACATGAAATCCTCGCTGAAAGTGAGTTCGAAACCGAACTTCTCCCGCACACGGTTCATAAGGTCCACATTGCGGATATTGTAGAAAGCCTTTTGCATGCGCTGATGCTCAGCGTCGTAGATGGCGCGGACAATATTCTGCTCATAGTCGCACAGCAGCTGGCAGAGCGACGCCTCGCTCGAGGCAGCCACCTCCACCACCACCTGAGGGGCGGCCCATTTGTCGCGCTCGATATAGACCTTGTCGGGATTGCCGTCCTTCACATCGAGGATAATGATGTTCCTGTGCATCTGGAACATGTGGGTATTGCGGAGCGACGACACGGGCACATTCACCACGTCGAACCGCGCCTCGGGCTGCGGCAGGCAGCTCTGCGGCCGACGGAAGATGGAGTCGATGACGGCGCCCGTGGACTTGGCAAAACGGCCCTTGTCGGCAGCCATCAGCACCTCGAGGGTCTTGCCCGACGAACTCTTTTTCATAATAGCCTCGGTCTGACGGTTGTTGCAACCCACCATCAGCAACGCGGCAGCAAATAACAAAGCAATCCTTCTCATATCAATGTTTGTTGGTTTTCCATTCATAAAAGTCGCGCACAGCATCCTCCAGCGGAGTCTCCTCCAGTCCCAAATCCCTTCGCGCCAGGCTGTTGTCATAGTATTCGCGCACCAGCAGCTGACGGATATTGACTGTGGACACCTGGGTCCTGACGCCCATCCTCCGCAGCACGTCGCCCACCTTTCCGGCAGCCAGCAGCAGCCACGACGGCGCCGTCAGCACCCGCTGCCGATAGCCGCACACCCGCGCCTGCATCTCATACAACTCCTTAATACTCAAACACGCATGGCTGTTCACTGCTATATACCGCTGCCCCGGAACCCCATGCGTCAGCGCCCTGACCACCGCGCCAGCCACATCGGCCACATGCACAAAAGCCTTGCCGCCGCCAGGGGCGAACATCACAGGCTTGCGGTAGGCCGACAGAAGCATGCGCCCCGACGAAGGCTTCACGTCGTAGGGGCCAAGCATGAACCCGGGGTTCACCACCACCGCCTCCAAGGCGGGGTAACGCCCCTTGCCTTCGGCCAGCTCGCGCTCGCCAAGACTCTTGCTTTCAGCATAGTAGCTCTCAATGAAGGGGCTCTGCATCGGTGCCGACTCGTCGGCAGGGCGGTCCGGGGTGCCAAAACCGATGGTATTCACCGTCGACACATGCACCAAACGCCTGATTCCATGACTTTTCATCACATCCACAAGCAAGCGCGGCAGGTCGCGGTTCACACCCAGGTAGTCGTCGAGCGACAGCAGACCCATGTCAGTCACCCCGGCACAGTTCACCACAGCCTCGCAACCCTCGGCCGCACGCAACAAGGTGTCGTAATCGACAATCGAACTGCACTCTATCACCTTGCTATCAGCGCTTTGCATCGCCAGCAGCCGCCTGTTGCGCACAAGCATCACCACCTGGTGACCCTCGTCCATCAGCCTTCGGAGCACATTGTGCCCAAGCAGTCCCGTGGCGCCAAGCAGCAGAATTTTCATACCTCTTTAACGTTCATTCGCCAAATATATTGTATTTTCACCCAAAAAAACCGCCTCCCCATCGCCCCTTCTTCGCCCCCTCTTCGCCCTTTCTTCGGCCCTTCTTATATAGTTCTTATATAGTTCACATATAGTTCTCATATAGTTCCTATATACAGCATATAAGAACTATATGAGAACTATATAAGAACTATATAGGAAGGGGCGAAAAGGGGGCGAATTCGTCCCGAAGCGGGCAGCAAGCGGGGGCGGTCAGAACTTGAGGCGCGCCTGGAGGTGCCATGTGTGGCGGTCGGAACAGGTGTACTTGAAACTGACGTTGAGCCACCGGTTGACATCGAAGCGCACCACGGCCGAGGCCCTGAGTCCACGCCCCTGTAGCGAAGGAATGCTGAAAGCATACTGCAGATTGCTCTCGCTGAGGGTGATGCGGGCATAGTAGCCGCCAATGTCGTGCCACGTGGCCTGCAGGGCCGCATGCCAACGGCCACGGCGGTAGCAGGCCTCCTGGGAGAGGAGCCAGCCATGCTGGGTGCCAAGCTGTTCGGCGTCGAACCACGAAAGGATGGCTCGCGTGTTGAAGCGCCACGGGCCAAGGGTGAGCCTGAACTGCCCCTGCAGCTGGCGCCGGAGGGTCTCTTCGGCAAGATAGGCCACGCTGTCGCTGCCAGGCACGTTGCGCTGCTGGACACGCCGGGCGAAGCGGATGGCGAAGCTGGCGCGGGGGCCCAGGCTGCGGCCCAGCTGCATGCGCAGCCATGTGCCGGCCGACGGAGCATAGCTGCCGCTGCGGAGCGAGGGGAAGCGATGGACATCGGCAGAGAGCAGCGCCGTCAGGCGGAAGGGCAACTGCAACTGTGCGTCGAGACTGAGACCCTGCTCGTTGCGCGTAGCGCTCAGCGCATGGGCAGCGGCATGGGGGTTGTGGTAGCGGGGGTCGTAGTGGCGGAGGGTGAGGCCGAGGCTGTTGCCGCCACCCACCGCAAGGCGCGCGCCCCCGATGCCGGCCCAATGGCCTTCGGCGTCGACGGCCGCCTCGCCAAAGAGGAGTGTGCGCCCCGACTGCCAGAGGGCGTCGAGGGCCACCACGGCACTCCGGTCGCCACGGAAATAGTCCTGGTTGTAGACATAATCGCGCAGCCGGACGGAGTCGTCGAAGAGCGACGCCGCAGCGGTAAGGCCCAGAACGAGGTTGCCTTGACGGAGGGAGGCGTGGGCTCCCGCCATCCATTCGCCGCCGGTCCGCGAGGCGAAAAGCGACAGGCTGAGGGGGCGCGCCAGCCTCAGGGTGGCCGCCAGCCCTTGCTGCCAGCCCTCCTCGCAGAAGGCGCTGGCAGGGCGTACACCCCCGCCATAGCGCACCGGCGAAGCGCCGAGGAGGCTGAAGGGTGCAAAGCCCGACCACAGGGCAACACCCTGGCCGAACTGAAGGTTGTACCGTCCGACGACCAATCGCTCCAGCCGTCCGAAATCGCTCAGCGTCAGGCTGTATCCATAGAAATTGCCCTTGCCCCACGACTCGACGGGGTCCTTGTCGGCACTGAGTTGCAAAACGACATGATGGCCATAGGTGAAACGGTAGCACAACAGGGCCCGCAGGTTGTCGCCATTCCCGGCGTCATCGCCTGAAGCCGCGCCGGGCTGCAAGGAACCTCCCAGGCCGGCGACCACCGTGTGGCGCCCCCGGCGCAGGATTTCGGACAGGGAGGGCTGCCGTTGCCCGACATAAGGGGCCACGGACACCAACGGCGCAATGCGCTCCAGGGCGAGGCTGTCGAAGCCGGGAACCAGCGCCAGCTCCTTGACGGATAGCAGCTGGCCATGGAGCAGGATGTAATTGCGTAAAGCTTTGATTTGAAAGGGGGAAAGAAACGGCACCGCAGAGAGGGAGGCGGTGTCGTTGAGGTTGACGGGATTGTCGGCGTAATGCAGCAGGAGGTCGCTCAGCTCGGCGGCGTCGAGGTCGGACCCACGCTCGTCAATCCACTGCTCGACAGTGTAGTCGTCCTGGGCTGCAACCAGCATCGGTACGGCCATGGACAACAGCACTATCAACCTACGTATCAGAAACATACCGACAATGACAGTTGAGGGGTAAGACCGAGGACAGGATGGCTTTCGACGCTGAGGTCGACGAAGTAGCGGCCATAGTAGACGCCCACGCCGGCCGTGATGACCAAAGGGGCGGTGGCGAGGCCCGTGCGGAAGAAGAAGTGCTGCCGATAGCAATATTCGACGCCCATTCGCAGGCGCCAGCGCTCCTCGCTCTCGACCTCGACAAGGGTCAGCAGGCGGTTGACGGCGCGGTAAGAAAGGCCGGCATGCATACGCCATGGCCGCGATTTGTCCCACGGACGGGTGCCCGCCATGGCCGTGAACCTCACCTTGGGAGACACGCCGACACACGCCGTTACGGCAGGGGCGAGCCACCGGCGGGCTGCATAGTGCCCGTCGCCGACAGCCTGCACATAATAGCCCGCCGCGACACCCAGCGCAACCTGACGCCCAACACGCATCGAACAGCCCAAAAGAGCCTGATGCTCGGCATAGTCGACGTCGCCGAAATGGCTGTATCCGAGCGTCAGCCTGCCGCGTTCGCCAAGAAGGAACGAGGCGTCGAGGCTCGCTGTGGCACAACCGGCCATACCGAAAGCGGCACGGTAGCCCATGGCCACATAGCGCTCGGGGCCGTCGCCGACAAAACAACCTCCCAAGGCGCTGCTACGGGCAGAGATGGGCTGATAAATAAACTGTGGGAAGGCCTGCAGGGCAGGCAGAAGGAAGAGCAGTACTATGAACGCGCGCTTCACGGCACGGCATGTCAAGCTGAAGTACAGACAATGGTACCCTCCTCGACAAGGGCCTTATAGGTCTTTTCCGCAGCCAACTGTTCGGCCGCCTTGATCGAATACTCGATACCCGATTTCTGCGCCACGCCGTCGATGCTGACAAGGCTCTCATACTGGCGACGGCTCGCATGGCCCTGGACGAGGGTGCGCACCACCTCGAACGTGACCTTGCGGCGGTTCTTCTGCCCCCAGTCGATGAGCTTGCTCTTATAGTTCCAGTCGGTGGTGGCAATGGATTCAACGTCCAGATAGGTGCACAGGATGCGGTTTATCAGGACACGCCGAGTGAACTTATAGCCCTTGTCTATATACATGGCACCCACCAGGGCTTCGAAAGCATCGCCGCCGATAGACTTGAAACCGCCCGAGGAGTCGTGCTGGTACTCGATGAGGGAAACCAGGCCGATTTTGGCAGCCAGCTTGTTGAGGCTGACACGGCTGACAATCTTGGAACGCAGAACGGTAAGGAAGCCCTCTCCCTCAAAAGGATACTTCTTATAGAGGTAGTCGGCCACGACAGCGCTCAGCACTGCATCACCAAGATACTCAAGACGTTCGTTGTTGATGCGGTGGCCGTTTTGCTGTGCGGAAAGGGAACGATGGGTGAAGGCGACATGATACAACTTTGTATGTCGCGGAGTGTATCCAAGGACGTTTTTAAAGAAACTGTTGAATTCCTTGCTTTCGTTGTTCCTGCGGAAGAATCGCATAATCCTCAATACTTTCTAAAGGCGAGACATACATTATGACCGCCAAAGCCGAAAGCATTGCTGATGGCGAAGTTGACATCCCGTCGCTGCGCCTTGTTGAAAGTGAAGTCGAGGGCAGGGATCTGGGGGTCGTCGGTGAAATGGTTGATTGTCGGAGGGACAATGCCATTCTTGATGGTAAGGATGGTGGCGATGGCCTCCACAGCTCCGGCAGCACCCAACAGATGGCCCGTCATCGATTTGGTGGAATTGATGGCGATCTTGTAAGCATAATCGCCAAAGAGTCCCATGATAGCCTTAGGCTCCGAAATGTCGCCAATGGGCGTCGAGGTGCCATGGGTATTGATGTGATCCACATCGGTGATTGCCATACCGGACTCTTCTACAGCCTGGCGCATGGCGCTGATGACGCCCAAGCCCTCGGGGTGAGAGGCCGTGATATGGAAGGCGTCGGCGGACAAGCCAGTACCCGTGATTTCGGCGTAGATATGAGCACCGCGGGCTTTGGCATGTTCCAGCTCTTCGAGGATGAGAGCGCCAGCACCTTCACCCAAGACAAAGCCGTCGCGGTCTTTGTCGAAGGGGCGCGATGCCGTTTGAGGATCATCATTGCGTGTGGAAAGTGCGCGCATGTTTCCGAAACCGCCAATGCCGGCCTCGACCACAGCGCACTCGGAACCGCCGGCAATCATTGCATCCACCTTGCCGAGACGGATAAGATTGAATGCGTCGCCGATGGCAACGGCCGATGTCGCACAGGCGGCAGTGGTGCTATAGTTGGGGCCACGCAGCCCATAGCGAATAGCTATCTGGCCCGCGCAGATGTCCACAATAACCTTTGGAATCCAGTAGGGGCTGAAACGCGGATTGCCATCGGAGAGCGCGAACTCGCACAATTCATCCTGAAGGCTCTTTACGCCGCCCATGCCGGAACCCCAAATAACACCTATCCGGTCCTTGTCGATATTGTGGTCGTCAAGTCCGGAATCGCGCATCGCCTCCTCGACAGTAACCAGGCCATACACAGTATAGCCGTCGAGAAGACGCATCTCTTTCTTGTCAAAGAAGTTGAGAGGGTCAAAACCCTTAAGCTCCGAGGCAATTCTGCAACGGAACTTCGAGGCATCGAAATGTGTTATCGGCCCGGCTCCGCTCACTCCTTTAACCAACGAATCCCACAATGCGGGAACATTGTTTCCAATAGGGGTGAGCGCGCCGAGACCTGTAACAACAACTCTTTTCAACTCCATAAAGCGGAAAGAGTAGATTTTAAATTTGTAAGGTTACTTTTTCGCGTTTTCGATGAAAGCGATAGCGTCGCCAACGGTGACGATTTTCTCAGCTTCCTCGTCGGGAATCGAAAGGTCGAATTCCTTCTCGAGCTCCATAATCAGCTCTACGGTGTCCAAAGAGTCTGCACCAAGGTCGTTGGTGAAGCTGGCTTCGGGAGTGACCTGACTTTCTTCAACACCAAGTTTGTCGGTGATGATGCTTGTTACTTTGGTTGCAATTTCTGACATTTTTTTTCTAATTTTAATTGATAAAACTGGATGCAAAGAAACAAAATTTTTCTGACATATAAACACTTTTTAACATTTTATTTATCCACAACAAATACTAAAATACTGGAATAAAGCAATGTACTTACAAAAAAAAATGACATTCCAAGCCATTTTTCCACACCTTTCAAACGGCATATCGGAGCTGTTTTTAATAAAATTTTGCAAAATTGAAGAGATTTCAATCAGCCCGGGAAGCGTCAACGAAAAAGAAAAAAAACACTTTTTTTAGCCTTTTTTAGAATAGTATCAATAATTATTCTTATCTTTGCATTTTAATTTGAAAACATAATACTGATATGACCAGACTAGCCATACTGGGTTCCGGAAACGGTACCAACGCACAACAGATAACGGAATATTTTGCCGGACGCAACGACGTTGCAGTGGCCTGCATCATCTATAACGTGAAAGATGCCTACATAGCCCAAAGGGCCAAAAACCTTGGCATCGAGGCACGTTATTTCGGACGAAAAGACTTTTATGAGAGCAGCGCCGTGCTTGACTACATGAAGGAAAAGCAGATCGACTGGGTGATATTGGCCGGTTTCCTGTGGCTTGTCCCGCAAGCGATGCTGGAAGCCTACCCCAACCGCATCATCAACATCCACCCTGCCCTACTCCCCCTCTACGGAGGCAAGGGCATGTATGGGCATCATGTGCACGAGGCCGTTGTTGCCAACCATGAGAAAGAGAGCGGCATCACAATACACCTTGTAGACCAACACTACGACCGCGGAACCACATTGTTCCAGGCGCGCTGCGCCGTCGACCCGGAAGAGACGCCCGACAGCCTTGCCGCCAAGATACACTTGCTGGAGAAAGAGCACTTCCCCCGTGTGATTGACGAGACCATCAAGAGCAGAAGATAATGCGTATCGCCATCAACACACGTCTGTTGCTGAAAGGCAAGATGGATGGTATCGGATGGTTCACCGCCGAGACAGCACGTCGCATTGTGACCAACCATCCCGAACACCAGTTCTTCTTTTTCTTCGACAGGAAACCCGACAATGAATTCATCTTCGGACCCAATGTAACCCCCGTGGTACTCTGTCCGCAGGCGCGGCACCCCGTGCTGTGGTACACTTACTTTGAGTGGGCGACACCTTATGCGCTGAAAAAGCACAAAATAGACCTCTATCTATCCACCGACGGCATGATGCCCCTGCACCCAGCGGTGCCAACACTGACAGTGATTCACGACCTGAATTTCGAGCATGCGACAGGAAACCTAAAACCTTCGCATCAGCGATACATGAGCCACTATTTCCCCCTGTTTGCCAAGAATGCCACTCGAATAGCGACAGTTTCAACATACTCCAAGAACGATATAGCGGCCACCTATGGAATTCCCGACGGGAAAATCGACGTGGTTTACGACGGCGCACACAGCAACTACCGTCCACACAGCGAGGAGGAAAAGTCTGCAATACGGCACCGATACACTGACGGATGCCCCTATATTATATTTATAAGTACAATATTAAAACGCAAGAATCTCACCAATCTGCTAAAAGCCTTCGACCTGGTAAAACAATCCGGCCACGAGAGCCTGAAACTGGTGGTGGTGGGAAATAGGGTTTGGTGGCAGGACGAACTGGCCGAGACCTACAATACAATGAACTACCGGGACGACGTCATCATGCCCGGACACGTCGACCCACAGGACTTATCGGCACTGCTTTCTGCGGCGCAGATGCTTGTCTATCCATCATACTTTGAGGGATTTGGAATCCCCATATTGGAAGCCATGTACGCCGAAACCGCCGTCATAGCATCGAACACTACCTCCATGCCTGAAGTGGGTGGCGATGCCGTGCTCTATATTGATCCGGCAAATCCCGAAAGCATCGCACAAGCCATCACAAAGCTTGACGACGACACTTTGCGCAACAAGCTCATTGAAAAAGGACGCCAACAACGGACCCTCTTCAGCTGGGACCGCACCGCCGAATTGCTGTGGAACAGTTTGATGAGGACAATCGAAAATAAATGAAGAAGAATTGGCTCAGTCTCGGATGCTTCATTGCACTAACCCTGTCCCTGCATGCGCAGCGGGATGGCAATTTGGTATACAATCCATCGTTTGAAGAACATAGCCGCTGCCCTCTAAAAATCGATGCCCTCGGCGTCATGAAAGAGGCAGATGCATGGTGGCAGCCTACAGGAGGCAGCAGCGACTATTTTAACGCATGCGGAGGACGCGAATGTAATGTGCCACGCAACAAAATGGGCATACAAGAGGCCCATAGCGGGGAATCCTATTGCGGTATATACTGTTCGCAGGAGCTTTACAGAGAGTATCTCCAGACGGAGCTCAAAAGACCCCTCGTCGCCGGAAAACGCTACCGAATGAGCTTCTGGGCAAGTTTGGCCGACAAATCGCCTCATGCCGTAGCCACCTTGGGAGCTCTTTTAACGAGCGAACGCATAGAAGACTCGACACGTGGCATACTGATGGCACGCGAAATGAGCACACTGGAAAACAACAGTTCACAGAGCATTGCCACGTTCTATACCCCACAGATAGTCAATGATGAAGAGATTGTTATAACCGACAAGAAGGGATGGATAGAAATTGCCGGCGAATTCACAGCCAATGGGAACGAACGATTCCTGACAATCGGTAATTTTCTCCCGTTCAACAAGTCGAACGTTACAGCCGTCGAAGGCGCCAATACACCGCTGCCGGGAGCATACTATTACATCGACGACGTCGAACTCGTATGCCTTGACAGCATCGAATACCTACCATCGCCTAAGGCCAACAGGATGCACGTGGGTGAGGTGGTAACACTACAGAACATCTTTTTTGCCACTGGAGAAAGTGAGATTCTACAGCAATCATACAACGAGCTGATGAACCTCAAAGCACTGCTGACAGCGAATCCTGACATTCACATCGAACTCCGTGGACACACCGACAACCTCGGCACCATGGAATACAACCAAAAGCTGTCGGAAGCACGAGCAAAAGCCGTGGTAGACTACCTCGTTGACAAAGGGATTGACCGTAAACGTTTCTCATGGGTCGGCTACGGGAAAAGCAAACCCGTTGCCGACAATGCCACCGCAGAAGGACGGCAGAAGAACCGACGCGTAGAATACCGAATCATCTCGGACTAATCATTACAGCCAAACATAAATAAAAAAAGAGCGGGACTTCGTTGGAAGTCCCGCTCAATTCATATCACTGTCGTCTCAGAACTATTCAATCACGCGATAGAAACTGACGCGACGGTTGAGGGCGTACTGGATGTCGCCGAAGGCAACACTCTTACCCTTGTACTCGGTCTGGATGCGATCCTCGGCGATGCCATACTTCTTGACAAGGAGGCGCTTGACCTCGTTGGCACGCTTTTCGGAGAGCTTCATGTTGTAGCTGTCGCTGCCAGTGTAGTCGGCGAAACCAACAACAAGAACCTTAACATCGGAGTTGTCTTTAAGGACGCGGGCGACGGCCTTGACCTTGGCATCCTCTTCCTCAGAGACCTTCCACTCGTTAACATCGTACTGGACGGAGAAAGGCATGGCGTAGAAGGTGAGCTGGTCGGCCTTAATCTGGTCGATAACAGCCTGGAGGCTGTCGGCAGCGGCGCTGTTGCCACCATTGCCACCCTGGGCAAGAGCCTGAGCGAGCTGATCCTCGAGTTCGGCAATACGATTCTCAAGTTTCTTCTCGTTGTTGCGGCTGTTGCGGAGCTGGTTGTCAAGGTTGTTGACCTGGCTGTTCAGGGCACCGAAGTTCTCCTGGGTCAGCATAGCCTTCTGGGCAGCGACGGCCTGGTCAGTAGCGGTGACACCGAAGCAGTAGTAATAACCAAGACGGATGATGTTGTTGGTGTTGTGCCAACGCTGATAGGTATTAATGCCACTGGCGAAGATGTCGGGGACATCGGTGAAGTCGAAAGTGTACTCAGCAAAGATGTGGTGAGCATCGCCGAAACGATAGCTGGCACCAATACCACCATTGATGAGAACGCCGATACGGCCTTTTTCCCAGTTGGTGTTCTGGCGCTCCTCATCATTCTTGTCGAACAGGCTACCGCTGAATTTGGCACCGGCACCGCCAACCAAGTAGAGGTTGAAACGACGATCGGGGTTGTAGCCACAGATAGCGTTGTTGAGGGAGAAGAGAACATCAAGGGAGATGGTCCAGTGGCGATCCATGGCCTTGTTGGTCACAGTGTCGGTTCTGGGTTTTCCCCAAGTGGGACCGGCGAAACGAATACGCCAGTCAAAGGCATGGTTAAGTTTCTGCTGAGCAAAAATGTCCATACCGATGTTGGTAGAAGCACGCCAGAAATCCTGATTGAAGCCCATGGGGCCCTGACGCATTTCCCAGTTGAGGTCAAACGAACCACCAACCGACCAATTGCTCCAGAAACCGTAGTGAGGATACTCAGGCTTTCCCGTGTTCTGAGCAAAGGCGTTCATCGAAGTCACCATGAGGGACATCACAACGCCCATTTTGATTAATTTTTTCAGCATATCAAATGTTTTTAATTATTTATAAATTTCTTTATCTAACTTTCACAATTAATTTTTTGCAAAAATACATATATTTTTTCAAATACAGAAAATATTTTTTTTATTCTTGCGTTAATTTGAAGAAAATAATGAAGTTACAATTAAAAAAAATCTGCATAATACCTTTTTAAGACCTGATTACTACAGAAAATAAACCCCAAATATATACAAAAAATGAAGCAACTTAAAGTAAAAAACGACCATTTTGTGAAGAAAATGGGACAAACCTCTCTCAATCAGATAGAACCAGAAGTCCTCGCCGCGAAGAAACACCTGACAGCCGGCGATGCTGAAGGCAACGATTTTCTTGGTTGGGTCGACCTTCCCGAAAATTACGACAAAGAAGAATATGGCCGCCTGAGGATTGATGTGGCCCGCCTCCGTGCCAAAAGCAAAATCTTTGTGGTCATCGGCATTGGAGGTTCTTATCTTGGTGCGCGCATGGTGATAGAAGCCCTGCAATCGGAATTTGCATCCATGGTCCACAGCGACAAACCATATATTGTATATGCTGGCCATACATTGGGAGAGGATTATTACTCGCAGCTGCTAACCCTTTTGGACCATGAGGATTACAGTGTAGCCGTCATCTCCAAATCGGGCACCACCACCGAGCCTGCCGTGGCCTTCCGCATCGTCAAGGCTCACCTGGAAAAGAAATATGGCAAATCCGAAGCGGCACAACGCATCGTAGCCATCACCGATGCCCGAAAGGGAGCGCTACATGACATCGCCGTCAACGAAGGCTATCCCATGTACGTCATCCCAGACAATGTCGGTGGCCGATTCTCGGTGCTCACCCCTGTGGGACTGCTGCCCATTGCCATGGCTGGCTACGACACCGACAGCCTGCTACAGGGCGCCCGCGACATGCGTAAGGTCTGTATTGAAAAAAACACTCTTGCCGAAAACCCCGCCATGATGTACGCAGCAATGCGCAACATTCTCTACCGCAACGGCATCAAAGTGGAAATGCTGGTGAGCGGTTTGCCAAACCTGCGCTACCTGGCCGAATGGTGGAAACAACTCTACGGCGAAAGTGAAGGCAAAGACCACAAAGGACTGCTCCCCCACAGCTTAAGCATCACCACCGACCTCCACTCCATGGGCCAATATGTACAGGATGGCGAACGGCTGATGATGGAAACCATGCTGCACGTAAACAAACCCTCAACCCACGTCGATGTTCCCAATGACGAGCGTAACCTCGACGGAATCAACTACCTGGTAGACAAGAGTCTGACAGAGATTAACAATTGCGCTATGGAAGGTACCATCCAAGCCCATATCACTGGCGGAGTACCGATAGTGGAAATCGAGGTGGAAAGCATCAATGAATACACCCTTGGGCAACTGATTTACTTCTTCGAATTCGCATGCGGTGTCAGCGGATACACCCTTGGAGTCAACCCTTTCAACCAACCCGGCGTGGAAGACTACAAGAAAAACATGTTCCATCTGCTCGGCAAACCCGGCTTCTGATTTTTTCCGCAAAACACCTTTTACCCAACAGGGCATGTCAAATAGACATGCCCTGCTTTCGTTTTCTCCCCCTAAACAGGCTCACACGAAAATATGAGTACCGCAAATAATTATCGCTTTACAAAAACACCCATCGAAACCACATACAAAGACAGATTAAGGCAGTTAAAAGTAAATGGATATCAATTGTTTATAGTATAGACCAGGATATCTTAAAATATAAATCCTTATTTATTTGGGCGAAACGTTAAATTTATTGAAACAAAATTAAAAAAATTTGTATATTTGCTGTATGAACAAAAGCGTATAAACCCATGCATAACACTAGAGCACAAATAAATACACAAAAAACTACCCGCTATTTCCGGACCATTTTGGTTATCGTGCTCATCTATTTCTTCTGTGGGGACCTTGCCGCACAGACCATTACCATGCAGAACGGGGAAACCATTTACACAACCCTCTGTACTTCGGGTGCCAATATCTATGACGATGGCGGACCCAGTGGAAACTATAGCCGATCTTTCCAGGGATGGGTTGTACTCACCACCAATGCTGGGGCTACCATCACACTCACCGGTTCCTATAACCTCGAAAACAACTACGATTATCTCACCATCTACGACGATGACGTCCAGATTTTTCATCAGTCGGGCTCCGGCACAATAAACATTGTTGCCACCAGCGGAACGATGAGAATAAAATTTGACACTGACGGTTCTGTGCAACGCAGTGGATTTGCCCTGTATGCCACCACCTCTGCGATTCTCGCTGAATGCAACTCAACCCTTCACAAGCTCACCATCACCAATCTTAGTGCCACTTCAGGCACCCTCACCTGGGAGGGCTCCGGCGACCAGCTCATGCTCGACTATGGTTCCGGTCCCATTGCCGTGGAGGGCAACAGCTATGAACTCGACAGCCTCGTGGGCAGCACAAACTATACCGTCAACCTCTATGCCCAATCCGACAGCGGAGAGGCGTGTTGCACCGTAACCATCCACTTTACCACACCCATCCAGGGAGGCCATGGATGCATTGATCCTACAGACCTTACAGCACCTTATGTACAAGGCTATTACGGCTCCTTCGATTCACCCTATGCAACCATCGGCACTATCGACAATGGACCCTCCAGTGCCTATAGCCGCCACACCGTCCACACCGACCCCAACGAGCGCGACCCCCGCACCGGCAATATACTCAAGACCGTACCGCCCGGTGGCACGTCTTCTGTCCGACTCGGCAATTGGCGAACTGGCAGCGACGCAGAAGCTCTGCTCTACGCTATCGAGGTCGACACCATGATATCCGACCTTCTACTTCTCAAATATGCTGCCGTGCTCGAGGACCCCAACCACTCATCTACGCAACAGCCCCGCTTCCGCTTGGAAATCCTGAACAGCAGCATGGAGGTAATCGATCCCACCTGCGGTTTGGCCGATTTCATCTCTAACTCGAACCTTGGGTGGAACACCTACGGATCCACCTTGTGGAAAGATTGGACTACGGTCGGCATCGACCTCTCCCCTTATGCCGGGCAAACCATCATGGTGCGACTCACCACTTACGACTGCTCGCAGGGCGGCCATTTCGGCTATGCCTACTTCAACCTCGAATGCAGCAGAAAAAACATGGTATCAGAAAGCTGTGGAAACAATACCAGCAACACCTTCACTGTTCCCGAAGGATTCTCCTACCTATGGTATACCGACTCGCCCCAAGTCCCCATCAGCACTGCTCAATCCATCAACGTCTCTTCCGACACGGGCACCGTCTACCACTGCCGGCTGAGTTTCGTCGACAAACCCTCCTGCAACTTCACCATGAGCGCCTTCGCCGGCATACGCTATCCTCTTGCCCTCTTCGACAGCGTGGTGGCAATGTCGAACTGCGAATTCGACGTCAGCTTCATCAACCGCAGCACCATCTCGTCCGATGGCATCAACCCCAGCGGCACCGGAGAGAGTTGCGAAGCTTCGTGGTGGAGTTTCGGCAATGGCGACACATCATCGCTCTACCATGCCTCCACACACTATGACGCCCCGGGCCAGTACGAGGTGACCCTTGTGGCCTCCATTGCCAACGGGCTCTGTTCCGACACTATTCGCAAAACCATCACCCTGCTGCCTCCCAGCCCCAATCCCACCATCGCCGGCCCCACCGACCGATGTGACAACAGTCTCGTCAACGACACCCTCATCGTCAGCAACGCCATGTGGCACTCCTGGGGCAACGACACCCTCGTTGTGTCACCCCGCTCCACCACCACCTACACCCTCACGGCGCAGGACACCAGCCACTGCCCCTACACCCTCAACCATACCATCACCGTGCACCCCTCGTATAACCTGCACGACACCGCTGTCATCTGTCCCTCTGGCCTGCCCTATTCCTATGGCTCCCTCATCATTGCCGACGCCTCCGACACCGGGAGCTACTCCTACTCCGAACTTTCCGCCCACGGGTGCGACAGCATTGGCACCGTGTTCCTCGTTGTCAAGGACTCCTCCATGTCCGACACCGTAGCCGTGGCCTGCGACAGCTTCAACTGGTATGGAACCGTATACACCACCAGTGGCGCTGTGGCGCAACGTGTCACCACCAATGCCGCGGGATGCGACAGCACTACCACACTCCACCTAACCATCAACCCTTCAACCACAAGCGTCCATCATGACACGATAGTGGAAAACCTCCTGCCCCACTCCTTCAATGGCGTGGCATTCCAAATGCCAGTCACCGACACCAGTGTCACCATTGCCAATGCCGCTGGCTGCGACAGTACCATCACCTACTCGCTCCATGTCCATTGGAACGTCGACACGACCCTTTACGACACTCTGTGCCGCAGTTCGCTCCCCTACATGTGGAACAACGCCTCCTTCGACACCGTCCTCACCGCCTCGGCCACCATGACCCGGGCCGTGACCCTCCTCTCTCACACAGGCAGCGACAGCCTTGTCACCATGCGTCTCACCGTCCATCCCCTCTTCGACCACCACCTGACCACCGCCATCTGCGACGACACCACCTTCGCCTTCGGCGACAGCCTCTTCAGTGCCAGCACCAACCACACATACTCACTCCTCTCCATCCATGGCTGCGACAGCCTCTCCACCCTTCACCTCACCGTGCATCCCACCTTTGACCATCACACCTACGACACTATCTGCTCCACACAATCCATCGTCTTCACGCAACACACCTACGACACTTCCGGCACCTACCTTCACCGCCTGCTCTCACAGCACGCTTGCGATAGCCTTTCCACACTCCATCTCACCGTATGGCCAGCCTACGACTATCACACCTACGACACCATCTGCAACGGTGACTCACGCCCCTTCATTGACTCTGTCTATCGCCACACCGGCACTTTCCTCCACCATCTGTACACCGAACACATGTGCGACAGTATGCAGACCCTCCACCTGAAGGTTTATCCCACCCACGACATACATCTCTTCGACACCATCTACGATGGCGACAACTACACCTTCGAACACACCCTCTACGACACAACAGGCATATATCCCCACCTGCTGCAAGCAGTCTTCGGTTGCGATTCATTACGGACCCTCCATCTGCAACGCAACCGCCGCACCTATGTCGACAGCATTGTCTGCCAAAACAGCCTTCCCTTCACATGGAACGGAGCCTCGTTCAACAATTGTGGCGGAATCCGCACTGCCCACCACCAGACGATGGCCGACAGTGTACATCTGCAAGGAACCAACGGAATCGACTCGCTGGTGGTCATGCGGGTGGTGGCGCTCGACACCTCGGCCTCGGTAGAACATATCCACGCTTGCGATTCCACAATGTGGAGCGACGGCAGCATATACCATGCTTCCACCACAGCACCATCCCTCCACCTGACAAACCAATGGGGATGTGACAGCATCCATCACCTCGACCTCACCGTCGACTATACACACTATTTCGACAACTACCTCAACGTATGCGACTCTCTGACGTGGATTGACAACACCGTCTACTATACCGACACCACCGGTCCCAAAGCCACACTTGCCACCTACCAAGGGTGCGACTCCGTCGTCACCCTCCACCTCGCAGTGCACCATTCTTCCTTTGCGGAAGACATCGACACCTTCTGCCATGGACAGACCTACCGCTGGCACGGCTTTACCGTCACCAGCGACTCGGCATACCTCACTGAGAGCTATTTCCTGATTGACACCCTGTCCTCTGTCCACAACTGCGACTCTGTGCTTGCCATGCGTCTCACCAAGATGGCCCAGCCACGCATCGGTATCGAGTACACCACCGACTGCCAACGACGCACTTACACCATCCACGCCACAACTGATGTGCCTTACACACGCTGGTCGTCGTTCCCGGCAGACAACCTCCTCGACGGAAACGAGGATGAACTCACCGTCACCATAGCGCCCTCCGGCCCGACCGAATACGCACTTTACGCCGACTACAGAGAGACACCCTTCTGTCCCTTCAGCAAATCCATCTTATTAAGCCCTATCGAAGTGCCGAAAGCCGAGTTGCAGGTCAACCCCGAAGCACTGAAATACAACGCCATGGACTTCACCGCCTACGACATTTCGAAGGAGTATGTTGAACGCACCTGGTATATCGACGGCGTGCGGCAAAGCGAGCCTTGGCGCATACTCTACGGCCATGGCGACGACGACACCGACAGTATCAGCATAGCCCTCAGCGTATACAACGGCCAGTGCCACGACACAGCCCACTATACACTGCCCGTGCTCCGCGTGGCGGTATTCGCCCCCAATGCATTCACCCCCAACCTCGATATCAATAATCGTTTCACCCTGGTCACCCATGGCGTCATCGACGGCGAATTATTCATCTACAATCGCGATGGCCTCTTGGTCTACCAAACCACCGACTTCGGCGGCACAGGCTGGGACGGAGGCAACTGCCCTCAGGGAAGCTACGTGTGGCGATTCAATTACCATGCCGTCGACTACCCCACCTCGACCAAGTCAGAAATCGGCACAGTGTTACTCCTACGTTAGCACCGCCACAAAAAAGTATTAACTCCCTACCACCCCCCACTGTGGTGGGAGTTGATAGGGAGTTGGAACAGACTTGACAGGGACCTGTCAGGCATCTGTCATCTTACATCTTAAAAAGGAAGGTCCCCCAATGGCTCCGTCTCGTTGTTGAGGATATCCATCAGGGGATTGTTCACCTGCTGCGACTCCTCGTTGCGCTGACGATTGGAAAGGAGCAGAAGATTGTCGGCGACCACTTCGGTAACATGGCGCTTGTTGCCCTCCTTGTCTTCCCAGGTACGGCTTTGCAGACGGCCTTCTACATAAATTTGGGCACCTTTATGCAATATGCGCTCGGCGATGTCGGCCAGGCCGCGCCAGCACACTACATTGTGCCATTCAGTGATTTCAACTCTCTCATTGTCGCGGTTGCGACGGTATTCGGTTGTTGCGAGGGGGAAGGATGCTTTCTTCACGGGAGTGGACCCCTCGGAGGGGAAAGTAACTACATCCGGGTTCTTTCCTACATTCCCAACCAGGATTACTTTATTGACTCCAATCATACTTTGTTTATAGTTTTTTTAGTCAATTTGAGACTGCGAAATTACGACTTTTTTTTTAATATACAAAATAAAGATTTTCACAAAGTCTGCAAATACCTATCAATCAACCTCGACACGGGGATTTTTTTTATCATTTTCACCTCTTCGACGCAACATTTATGCGGTATCACGGGCGGTTCTTCCCCGAGTTCTGCACGCAGAAACCGGGCATGGATAGTGCGGTGTGTAAGTTGGTGCTTGAATATGGCAGAAGGATTGAACTCGACAGTGCCTAAACCGAACTCGCGGGCGGCAAATCCAGCGGCAGCCGGCACCAGCGCCCCGTCGTCCAACTCATGCTCCGTCTCCAGCAGCGGGAACTGGTACAAGCCGCGCCAGATGTCCTTTCCCGTGCGTTGCTCCAGCAGGGTGAAAACCTTGCCGTCACGCTGCCAGCGGAGGTCGAGGTAATAGAACCAGCGGTCGACAGGCTTGGCCTTGACAGTCTTGACGGGCAGCAGGCCCACACGTCCCGTGCGCAGCGCGTCGCACTCGTCGGCAAAGGGGCAGGCCGTGCAGTCGGGCTGGGGCTTGCACTGCAGCGAACCGAAGTCCATCAGGGCGGCATTGAAGCGGTCGGGCCTGCGACGGTCTATCCTTTCCTGCAGCAGCCGTTCGAACTCACTGTAGGCGGAGTCGGAACCTATGGGGGTGGCAATACCATAGAGGCGACTGATAAAACGATAGACATTCCCGTCAATTACCGGATATGGCAGCCGGAAGGCGAACGACGCTATCGCCGCTGCCGTGTAGCGCCCAACACCCTTGAGCTTCAATATACCTTCGTACGTCGACGGAAATTCCCCTCCGCATTCATCCATTATATATCGCGCAGACGCATGCAGGTTGCGCGCACGCGAGTAGTAGCCCAGCCCCTGCCACAGGCGCAGCACCTGCTCCTCGCTGGCGGCGGCCAGGTCGGCCACCCTCGGGAACGCATCGACAAAGCGGTGATAGTATTCCCGCCCCTGCTCGATGCGCGTCTGCTGCAGTATAATCTCCGAAAGCCAGATGCGATAAGGGTCGTCAATACCCCTCCACGGAAGACTGCGTCCAAAGTCCTGATACCAGATGTCCAATTTTTGCGAAAACGTCATAAAACAGGATCGAAAACAACAAAAAACGATTGCTAACTAATTGAAAAAAATATGTTAAAACTCATTTTAGCAAAATCAGCAACCATTTGTATTACACATATTTACAATAAACAAAATGTTAAAAAGTTTTAAAAAGCGACTTTTGGAAGACGAAACGCTTTGCCATGTCGAAAAAAGGTGGTACTTTTGCAGCCGTTTTCGCACCAAAAGCGAGCGAAATAAATAACGTAAATAAACAATAAAAATTATACTACAATGTCGAAAAAATGTGAAATTACCGGTAAGAAAGTGATCGTGGGCAACAACGTTTCGCACTCCCGCATCCACACCAAACGCACCTTCGCCCCCAACCTGCAGACCAAGAAGTTCTACATTCCCGAGGAGGACATGTGGATCACCCTGAAGGTCTCCGCCAAAGGCATGCGCATCATCAACAAGAAAGGCATCATCGCCGCTCTTAACGACGCCGCCGCCCAGGGCCACCTGATGTTCTAAGAAGACAACAAGTCTTACATAATTAATTATTAACCCTTAACAAAGAAAGAGGTATTAACAATGATCGTAGTTCCTATCAAAGAAGGTGACAACCTCGAACGCGCCCTCAAGAAACTGAAACGCAAATTCGAGAAAACCGGCGTGGTGAAAGAGATGCGCCGTCGTCAGCAGTTCACCAAGCCCAGTGTCATCAATCGCGAGAAGCACCTGAAGGCCATCTACGTCCAGCACCTGCGCCAGCAGGAGCTCGACAAATAAGAGAGCCCTCTACCGCAACCGCGTTGGAATCGACGCATTGGAAAGCAAAACCTCCGGAGAATTCCGGAGGTTTTCTTTTTGCCTTGTCCCCTGAAAAAGCCGTGGGCATCCTTGCGGATGCCCACGGCTTTTGCTATTTAATCACAATCCGGCAGATTACTGCTGCTGGGCGGTGATGCGTTCGAGCCACTTCAGCATGCCGAACATCACGGCCATGGCGATGATGCAGATGGCTGCGAAGACGAACCATGTGTACCACAGGTGCGAGAAGCTGTTGAGCATCTTGACACCGAGGAAGATAATCAGGTTGCCGAGAGCGGTGGCACCCAGCCAGAGACCCTGGCAGATACCCTGCAGATGCTTCGGGGCAATCTTGGACACAAAGCTCAGACCCAGCGGGCTGATGAACAATTCGGCCACGGTGAGGAAGAAGTAGGTTACAATCAGCACCCATGCACCGCACTTCTGGGTAGCAATATCGGCGGCAGGCTGAGCCATGAACAACTTACCCGAAGGATAGCCGACGTACATGCTGAAGATGGTGAGGAAGATATAAGCGCATGCGGCAAAGCCCATACCAACGGCTATCTTCTTAGGAGTGGAGAACTTGCGACCCCAAGGAGTTCCGAAGAGCCACATAATAATAGGAGTCAGAACAATGACGAGGAATGGGTTGAGGAACTGCCACACCTCGGGCGCCACCTGGTCGGAGTTGACGAAGTTGCGGGTGAAGATGGTGAGCGACTGGGTGTTCTGGTGGAACGAGAACCAGAAGAAGACAACGATGCCCAGCACAGCGTAGAGACCGGCCATACGCTGCTTGATATCCTTGGCCATAGCCACGCGCTCCTCGGCAGTGTAGTTGACAACTTCCTTCTTTTCCTTCTTGGCAGGGTTGGGGAAGCTCTTTTTGAAGGCCATGAAGATGGCGAACGAGAGCAGCATGGCGGCAACCGAGGCAATGAAGCTGTAGTGGACACCGGTATTGAACACATTGAGATAGCTGTCGCACGCGGCCTGCATATTGCTGGGGTCAAAGGCGGTATAGCTGTCTTTCATCCAAGTGTAGAGGTTGTCGATCTGAGTGGTGTAGTTGTTGCAGGCATCAACAAGGTTCGTCTGAACAGCATCGGCCACATCAAGATTCATGTACTGAGGCACATCGTGCAGGTTCTCGGTAAGCTCGGCCAGCTGGTCAGGAGTCATGGAAGCCTGGTTGGTTATATACTGCTGGCACTGCATCAACAGGTCGGCTTTGTCGGAATCCATATTGGTATTCTGAGCCATCCAGTTGGTCAGAGTGGTAACCTGTTCGGGGCTGACGCTGGAGGGATCGGCGGCATACTGCTTGCAGAGGTCAAGCATGCTGGGGTCGTAGGACTTGTTGTAGAGATGGCAGACAGCAGGCAGGTCGGAGTTATAGGTCATACCGAACTTACCCAACCACCACTTACGGATGGCGGGAGCCACGAAGGGGGCAAAAACGCCACCGAGGTTGATGAAGACATAGAAAATCTGGAAACCGGGGTCACGCTTGCTCTGGGCTTTGGCCAAAGCTTCAGGGCCTTCCTTGGCAGCCTCGGCCTCGAGGTTGTCGTACATCTGGCCCACGATGGCCTGCAGGTTGCCCTTGAAGAGACCGTTACCAATGGTGATGATCAGCAGGGCGGCGCAAATGAGCACCAGCATGGCCACCTTGTTCTCGGGCGACACAGTGGTCGGAACCGAAAGCATCACATAGCCAACAGCCATCACAATCAAGCCGGCGGCAATGGTACCCTTGTAGTTCTGCAGTTTGTCTGCAATGATACCACCAGGCAAAGCCATGATGTAAATCATGAAGTAGAAAATAGAGAAAATCAATCCTGCCGTCTCGTCCGACAAACCGAACTTCGAGCAGAGGAACAGCACCAGGACAGCATTCATAATATAGTAGCCAAAACGCTCACCCATATTACTCAAGGCAGCCCAGATAAGTCCTTTAGGATGTCCTTTAAACATAGTTGTAATTTTTTGGTTTATAAATAATTGAACTAATTTTCACTCCAATTAACTTAACTTAACAATATGCAAAAGTACAAAAAAATTTCAAACCATGCAAACCATGACGCTTTTTTTTCGTACTTTTGCAGCATGAACATGAACGAAGTGATACGGCTGACCGTCGACGCCCTGCGCCAAGGCAAAACCCTCCTCTACCCCACCGACACCATCTGGGGCCTCGGCTGCGACGCCCGCAACAGCGACGCCGTCGAGAAGCTCTACCTGCTGAAAGAACGCGACCGCTCGAAGAGCATGCTGGTGCTCCTCCCGGAGGGCCCCGGCATCCCGGAACCTCCCGACAGCCGCCCCACGACCTTCATCCTGCCGCGCGAACGGTGGCAGGCCCTGCTGGGCGACGGCATTGCCCCCAACCTCCCCGCCGCCGACGGCTCTCTGGGCGTGCGTGTGCCCAAGCATGCCTTCTGCCAGGAGGTGATACGCCTGCTCGGCGCACCGCTGGTAAGCACCTCGGCCAACCTCAGCGGCAGGCCGTCGCCACGAAACTACAACGAAATCGAAGATGAACTGCGCCGCCGCGTCGACTTCTGCGTCCCGCCCCTGCCCGAACTCATGAGCGAGGAGACCCGCGGCAGCCGCATTGTGAAACTGAACGCCGACGGCTCCACAACCGTCATACGGCCGTAGAAGGCGTGCGCTCCCGGGCCATCGAGGCCACCACATCGGGCATTGCGCACTCCAAATCCTCCACAACCACATCCTCTCCCTCGAGGGCATGCACCATGCTCCCGAACCCCTGGATGCCGGTGCGGCGCATCTTCAGCACCGCCTCCTTGCGCGTCCAGAGCTGCAGGAACGCCATCACCGCATCGGGCGACGCCTGCACCGCCGCCAGTTCAGCCGGTGTGCAGACACGCCGCATGAGCGACCCGTCCACCCTTCGGCGGCTCTCCACATCGATGCCCACCCGCTCCCGGTCCGACACCGCCACGGCCACGGCCTGCCGGCAATGGCTGATGCTCAGCGAGAGCCCGGGGTGCGACGGCATAAAGGGGGCACCCTTGCCGTTGTGCTCCACGGCGACCTCCTCGCCCATCAGGCGGCACAACAAAAGACGGGCGGCCGCACTCTGTTCGGCATGCGACCGCCAATCTCCTAATTCAATTCGCCATTCCGTACCGGAAATCATGCCTTGCCAAGAATGTCGTAGGGCACGGTGCCGTCGGCGCGGGGCTCGACGATGGGGCCGAACTGCTGCTCATACTTCTTCAGGTTGTCGTTCAAGGCAGCCAGCAGACGCTTGGCATGGATGGGGTTCATGATGATGCGCTGGCGCACGGTGGCACCGTCGATGCCGGGAAACATCTGGGCGAAATCGAGGACAATCTCCGAGGGATTGTGGCTGACGATGACAAGGTTGGAATAAGTGCCAGCGGCCACTTCGGGATTGATGTTGAGCTTAAGATTGTTCTGTTCTTTAGGATTATTTGCCATAACGATTCTTTTTTTTCTTTCAATAACGGCGTCGCGGCCTTTTTATTGTGGACAGGCAAATAAATCTTCGGCCCGCAGAGGTACCCGATTCGCCCCTTATTCGGCCCTTCTTATATAGTTCTTATATCGTTCTCATATACTT
>CALGCG010000023.1 GCA_937884485.1 uncultured Bacteroidales bacterium | reverse complement strand
ATAGTTCTTATATACTGTATATAGGAACTATATAAGAACTATATAAGAACGATATGGGAAGTATATGAGAAGGGGCGAATTGGGTACGTCTTGGGTACCTCTTCGTCCCGCCGAAAGGAAGCGTTTGGTTTCTCGTGTTCCATTTTGTATAAAAGTGCAGGGGCGGCACAATAAAAAAAGGAATGTTCCGTTTAGGGATGCAATGAACATAGCACTGATAGGATACGGAAAGATGGGCCACGCCATCGAGGCGCTGGCCGCGGAGCGGGGGCACAAGGTCGCCGCAAGGATCGACCGCGACGACCCCTGGCCCGCGAAGATAGAGGCCGATGTGGCCATCGAGTTCACCACGCCGCAGACGGCGACGGCCAACCTGCTGCGCTGCCTGCAGGAGGGCGTGCCCGTGGTGTGCGGCACCACGGGGTGGTATGCCGACTACGAGCGGGTGGCCGGCGAATGCAAGGCCCGGGGCGGACGCCTCTTCACGGCCACCAACTTCAGCATCGGCATGAACATCATGTTCGCGCTGAACCGCCGCCTGGCGGAGCTGATGAAGGGCCGCACAGACTACAGCGTCGGCATCAGCGAGACGCACCACATCCACAAGCTCGACGCCCCGAGCGGCACGGCCATCACGCTGCAGGAGCAGATAGTGGAGTGCGGCGCGCGCAGCGCCGAGAGCATTCCCATAGCCTCCTACCGCGAGGGCGAGGTGCCGGGGACGCACACCGTGGTCTACGACAGCGAGATAGACACCCTCACGCTTACCCACGAGGCCCACAGCCGCAAGGGGCTGGCCCTGGGGGCGCTGCTGGCGGCGGAGTTCCTGGCCTCGGCGCAGCCGGGGGTGTACACGATGAAAGACATACTGTAAGCCCTATATGTCCAGCAAACCTCATAAGTCCACGCATGCCAACCCCTGGGTAATCCTGGGGCTGACGGTGCTGCTGGCGGCCACGATGGTGGCCAGCTGCATGTTCGGCGCCGTGGACATCAGCATGGACGACATTGCGGGCCGCTCGCAGATTTTCTGGCAGCTGCGCCTGCCGAGGGTGCTGATGGGCGCCCTGGTGGGGGCGGTGCTGAGCGTGTGCGGCGCAGCCTACCAAAGCATTTTCCGCAACCCCCTGACGGACCCCTACGTGCTGGGCGTCAGCAGCGGCGCCTCGCTGGGTGCCGCCGTGGCCATACTGCTGGGCCTGGAGGCCTGGCTGTGGGGCGTGGGCGGACTGGCGCTGGCCATGGCGCTGCTGACGGTGCTGGTCATCTACAAGATAGCCTCCATAGGCAACCGCATGCACACCACCACCCTGCTGCTGACGGGCGTGTGCCTGACGCTGCTCATCTCGGCCGTCATCTCGTTCCTCATGGTGCTCAACCAGGAGAAGATGGACAGCATCATCTTCTGGACCATGGGAAGCTTCGGCAGCTCGACGTGGACCGACGTGTGGATGCTGCTGCCCGTGGCGGCGGTGGGCATAGGCGTGGTGCTGTGGCACGGCCGCGACCTGAACCTGCTGCTGGCAGGCAGCGAGGCGGCGCAGAGCATGGGCTGCGAGGTGGAGAAGGTGAAGCGCCGGCTGCTGCTGTTCACCACGCTGATGGTGGCCTTCGCCGTGAGCTCGTGCGGCGTGATAGGCTTTGTGGGCCTCATCGTGCCCCATGCCGTGCGCCTGGTGGCAGGGCCCGACAACCGCAAGGTGGTGCCCTACTCCATCCTGTGCGGAGCCATCTTCGTGCTGGTGTGCGACACGCTGGCACGCACCGTGCTGCGGCCGAGCGAGTTGCCGGTGGGCAGCCTCACCTCCATGGTGGGCGCCCCGCTGTTCATCTACCTGCTGTACAAAAACAAGAAAGGGTATTGAGGTTTAGTAGTTAAGACGAATGATTGAACTCGAACATATACAGGTCAGCTACGGCAAGCGTGAAATACTGCGCGACATCGACGCGACGGTTGCCCCGGGGCGCATCACGGCGGTGATGGGTCCCAACGGCTGCGGCAAGACGACGCTGCTGCGCTGCATCGGCGGCCTGCTGGAGCCTACGGCGGGCAGCATCAAAATCGACGGGCAGGAGGTGGGCTCCTACACGGCCCGCGCCCTGGCGCAGAAGGTGGCCTTCGTGCGGCAGCAGGCACAGACCGACTTCGAGTTCTCGGCCTTCGAGACGGTGCTCATGGGTCGCAACCCCTACCAGCACCACCTGCAGAACGAGAGCCAGAAAGACTGGGAAATCGTGGAGCAGTGCATGAAGCAGACCAACACCTGGCACCTGCGCCTGTCCAAGCCCGCCGAGATGAGCGGCGGCGAGATGCAGAGGGTGATGATTGCCCGCGCCCTGGCGCAGCAGACCCCCGTGCTGCTGATGGACGAGCCCGTGAGCAACCTCGACATCGCCCACCAGCTGGAAATCATGCGCCTGCTGCGGACCACGGACAAGACGGTGGTCATCGTCATCCACGACCTCAACCTCGCCCTGCAGTTCTGCGACGACCTGATGCTGATACACAACGGCGCGCTGCTCTTCCACGGCCCCATAGCCCAGGGGCTGACGACGGAGAACATCGGCACCGTCTACGGTGTGAAGAGCCACATGGCCGAAGGGCGCATCATATTCGACTACTGAACCAAACGCAAATACAGATATGAAAAGAATCCTCCTGTCGACCCTCCTGTTGCTGGCATCCCTGTCAGCAGGCATGCTGCGCGCACAGGACACCCTGGCGCTGGTGTGCATAGAACCCGACTCCGTCATCAACGAAGCCATGAAACACCTCGGCGTTCCCTACCGGTGGGGCGGCAAGACCCCCAAGGGGTTCGACTGCGCAGGATTCACCCGCTACGTATACTCCAAATTCGGCGTGCTGCTGGCCCCCTCGGCGGCGCCGCAATACAAGATGGGCATCCCCGTGAGCAAGGACTCGCTGGCCGTGGGCGACCTGGTGTTCTATGCCGGAAGGCGCAACATGAAGACCATCGGCCATGTGGGCATCGTGACCGCCGTGAGGGACGGCGGCTTCGACTTCATCCACGCCTCGAGCACGGGCATCCGCATCACCTCGTCGCAGGAAGCCTACTACCTGAAACGCTACAAAGGGGCCTGCCGCATCATCGACCGCGAGAAGGTGAAGGAGGCCGGCCTGCCGCTGGCATCGGCGGACAGCGTGGCGAATGTGCCGCTGTACACCATCGCCATGGTGGGCGACATCATGCTCGGCACCCTCTACCCCACCGTGCAGCTGCCGCGCCATGAGGGCAAGCGCCTCTTCGACCACACCAAAGCCATCCTCAACAGCGCCACCCTGGCCGTGGGCAACTGCGAGGGCATCTTCTCCGACGACACCCTGCGCATCACCAAGGAGGACTGCAGCTACTGCTACGCCTTCCGCATGCCCGAGGCCTACGCCACGCTGCTGCAGGAGGCCGGATTCGACTTCCTCAGCTTAGCCAACAACCACAGCAACGACTTCGGACTGGCGGGCATCCGCACCACCACGCGCCTGCTCGACAGCCTGAACATCGGCTATGCCGGCATCAAAGGCATCTGCGCCACCGCCCTGACCCAGCGCGACAGCCTGGTGTTCGGCTTCTGCGCCTTCAGCACCAACGGACACACCTACAACCTGATGGACAGCGCACAGGTGGTGAACATCATCCACAAGCTGCGCGAGGAGTGCGACATACTCATCGTGTCGTTCCACGGCGGCGCCGAGGGCATCGCCTACACCCACCTGCCGGAAGGCATGGAGTTTTTCCTCGACGAGAAACGCGGCGCCCTGCGCGACTTCGCCCACCTCTGCATCGACGAGGGTGCCGACCTGGTCTTCGGCCACGGGCCCCATGTGTGCCGCGCCATGGAGCTCTACCGCGGCCACCTCATCGCCTACAGCCTCGGCAACTTCTGCACCCCCACGGGCATGAGCCTCTCGGGCATCCTGGGGCACGCCCCCCTCGTGACCGCCAGGGTGGACCGCGACGGCATGCTCGTCGACGGGAAGATACACTCGTTCCTCCAACCATTCCGAAAAGGGCCCCGCACCGACGAAACCAAAGGCGCCGCCAAGCTCATCCAAACCCTCTCGGAAGAGGACTTCGAGACTTGCACACTGACCTTCGACGAAGACGGCACATTCCGCCCTGCGACAGAAGAATGACGGCCATTTTTGATTTTTTAAGTTTAAATATTTTGCAGACTGACACATTTTTTGTATTTTTGCAAAGTTTTTAGCATTATTTACTGAATCATTTTAGATGAAACATATAGAACCTATCATACTGTTTTTTGCTCTGTTGGCACTACCCACCATCACGCAGGCACAAACCGACGACCCACAACAGAAAAACGCCAAATCGGAAATCAAAGTCAATAAACTGGACGTCATCTACGAGGAAGAGGAATACAAGGGAGTGGCCATTGACCGGCGCAACAACAAAGAGACAGAAAGCTACCTCTACCAAGCTCCATTCATGTACGATGTCGATGAAGCTGAGGAAGAAGAGGAAGAAGACATGCCCAACATATACACCCTCGACGATGAGGGCGCCGACAGCGAGGACGACATTCTGCTTGAAGGTTTCGACACCGCCGCCATACACCTGCCCAAACTCGATGTGAACAGCATCAGCGAGCCTCTCGTCATTCGCCTGCGCGACAACGCCCGCGGCGAGAAGTTCACCTGGCCCACGCCATGGTCGGCACGACCGTCGAGCCACTTCGGCCCCCGCTGGCGCCGCTGGCACTACGGCCTCGACCTGGCCCTGCCCACCGGCGAACCCATCTATGCCGCCTTCGACGGCGTGGTGCGCATATCGAAATACAACCGCAGCTATGGCAACCTCGTCATCATCCACCATGCCAACGGCCTGGAGACCTACTACGCCCACATGTCGAAGCGCAACGTCGTGGCAGGCCAGCAGGTGAAGAGCGGCGACATCATAGGCCTCTGCGGCAACACCGGCCGCAGCCGTGGCAGCCACCTGCACTTCGAGATACGCTACATGGGCAATGCACTCAACCCCGAACATGTGGTGGACTGCTCCACCCATGACCTCATCAGCGACGAGCTGAGTCTCACCGCCAAATCCTTCCGCAAGGTGGGCAACAGCAGAGGGCGCTCCTCTGTCGGTGGCAGCAAATCGTCCGGCGGATGGTACCGCGTGCGCAGCGGCGACACCCTCGAAAAGATTGCCCGTCGCAATGGCACCACCATCAACCAACTCTGCAAACTCAACGGCATCAGCCGCAACAAAGTGCTTCATCCCGGCGACCGTCTGCGCGTCAGCGGCAAAGCCAGTTCCAACTCCTCATCATCTGTCGGCAGTTCCAAAAGCAGCAAGAGCGGAGGCTCCGCCACCTACACCGTGCGCAGGGGCGACACCCTCGGCAAAATTGCCAGGGCCCACGGCACCACAGTGAAGAAACTCTGCCAGCTCAACGGCATACGCGAAAGCAAACCCATCCGCGAGGGTCAAAAACTGAAAGTGAAATGAGAATAGACATCCTCACCCTCTTCCCGAACATGATGAACATGTTCTTCGAGGAGAGCATCCTCAAACGGGCCCAGAAGAAAGGCCTTGTAGAGGTGCACTTCCACGACCTGCACGACTACTCGCTGACACGCTATGGCTCCGTCGACGACTACCCCTATGGCGGCGCCGCCGGCATGGTGATGGCCATCGAACCCCTGGCCAACTGCATCGAGGGACTGCAGAAAGAACGCCCCTACGACGACATCATCTACACCGCCCCCGACGGCGAACTCCTCTCCCAGCCCATGGCCAACCAGCTGTCGTTGGCACAGAATTTGATGGTGCTCTGTGGACACTACAAGGGCGTGGACGAGCGTGTGCGTGAGCACTTCATTACCAAGGAAATCAGCATCGGCGACTACGTGCTCACCGGCGGCGAACTGGCCACTGCCGTCATCTGCGATGCCGTCATCCGCCTGGTGCCGGGAGTGATAGGCGACGAGCAGTCGGCCCTCGAGGACTCCTTCCAGGACGGCCTCGTGGCTCCGCCGGAATACACACGTCCGCCGGAGTTCCGCGGATGGAAAGTCCCCGACGTGCTCCTCAGCGGCAACCACGCCAAGATAGAGCAGTGGCGCATGGAGCAGGCCATCCAGCGCACCAAGGAGAGAAGGCCCGGCCTGCTGACAGACCTGAAGGCAGGCCCACAGAACAAAGGAAAGAAACAATAACAAATCAACATAGCAACGATTATGACAGAATTCGAGAAATACGCCACCCGTCACCGTGGCATCAGCAGCACCACCATGGCCAAATACACCTCGGCCATCAACAATTCGCTCACGCCCTACATCGTCGAAGAGCGCCAGCTCAACGTGGCCCAGATGGACGTCTTCAGCCGCCTGATGATGGACCGCATCATCTTCCTCGGCACCGCCATCGACGACTACACCGCCAACGTCATCCAGGCCCAGCTCCTCTTCCTCGAGAGCGTCGACCCCACCAAGGACATCCAAATCTACCTCAACTCCCCCGGAGGCTCCGTCTACGCCGGCCTCGGCATCTATGACACCATGCAGTACATCCAGCCCAAGGTGAGCACCATCTGCACCGGCCTTGCTGCCTCGATGGCCAGCGTGCTGCTCTGCGCCGGCGAGAAAGGCCGCCGCTGCGCCCTGCCGCACGCCCGCGTCATGATCCACCAGCCCATGGGCGGCGCCGACGGCCAGGCCACCGACATGGAGATCACCGTCCGCGAAATCCTCAAGCTCAAGAAAGAGCTCTACGAAATCATCGCCAAGCACAGCGGCCAGCCCTTCGAGCAAGTAGAGAAAGACTCCGACCGCGACCACTGGTTCACCGCCGAAGAGGCCCTCCAGTACGGCATGATCGACGAGGTGCTGACCAAAAAATAAAACCCGCACCTCGCGCCAACACAAAAGAGGGGATACGGCACACACAGCGTGCCGTATCCCCTCTTTTTTTTATCCCACAAGAACAACCTGCCGAAAAAACACACACGCTGTAGGTTTTTGTCGATTGGATACGTTCTTAATATAGGAACTCTAATTTATTAACAAATAAAAACCTAAACAATGATGAAAAAACTGTTCAAAACCCTGATGATGGCCATCATGGCCACCGCAGCCATGGGCCTAACAAGCTGCAGCAAGGACGACGACACCTCGTCAAATCCGACACCCTCGAACAACGATCCAATAGAGCTGAAAGGCACCTCGTGGGTGGGAGTCTACAACGACACCTACCAGAATTACCCTGCTGTGCTGACATGGAGCCTGGACTTCCTCAGCGATACCGAAGGCGAGTTGCTCTTCGAACTCACGGTGGCCGGACAACAACAAGGACACTACGACGTGCCGTTCACCTGGACCTTCGACGGCACAACAGGCACACTGGACGCTGGGCAGATGGGCGCCCCGCAGTTTACCTACGACGCTGCCACCAACACCATCACCATGATGATGATGGTCGAGGTGGAAGGCGATGGTGCCACTTTGGGCGGCATGACCACCTTCTACCCCCGCGGCTCGCAACCCACACCTCCTGACAACCCCGAACAGCCCACCAATGGCGACAGCACCAGCGTGCAGCCCGGCGAGGTGACCGACCTCTTCCCCGCCAACACCCAATGGGTGGCCACCGAGGAAACCGTCTACCCTGCCGGCGAGATGGGCGACCTTCCGATGACACTCACCTACAACCTTGTCTTCCGCAATAACCACACCGGCTTTATCAGCATCGGCGTCACCGTGCTCGGACAGACCTCCGAGCCGCAATATGTGTGGTACAACTGGGAGTTCGACAATGCCACCAACACGGGCAACTTCATCGTGCAGAATGCACCGATACCTTTCACCTACGACCCCGCGGCCAACACCATCACCGCCGAGTTCAACTTCAACGACAGCGGTTCGGGCCAGGGCTTCGGCGGCACACTCATCTTCTCGCCGGTAACAACAGACAATATTGTTTTGAGCCATACACCGCTCAAAATCAAGCTTAAATAGGCAGGTCCCTGCAAGGGAAGACAAAAGATAGCCGCGGGCTCACACCCACGGCTATCTTTTTTTGCCATTACCGGGATTTAGGATACGCCTGCAATCTTTCTTCGCAAGGCAATATTTTCCATACGTCAAAAAAATATTTTCATCATGTCGCAGAAAATGTGTAATTTTGCAGTCGAATTCAAGATATGAAAAGTATGCAGATAAAGATAATAAACACCAGCCACCACCCGCTGCCCAAATACGAGACCGCGCAGTCGGCCGGCATGGACCTCCGCGCCTACCTGCCCGAAGGGCCGATTACACTGAAACCCACGGAACGCACGCTCGTCAAGACGGGCCTCTTCATGGAGCTTCCCGCGGGCTACGAGGCGCAGGTGCGCCCGCGCAGCGGCCTGGCGCTGAAGAAGGGCATCACCGTGCTCAACTCGCCCGGCACCATCGACGCCGACTACCGCGGCGAGATATGTGTCATCCTCATCAACCTCTCGCAGGAAGACTTCGTCATCGCCGACGGCGAGCGCATCGCACAGATGGTCATCGCCCGCCACGAGCAGGCCGAAATCGTCGAGGTGCAGGAACTGACTGACACCGAACGTGGTACCGGCGGCTTCGGCCACACGGGAAAAAGTTAAGAGTTATGAGTGATGAGTTAGGAGTTAAGCGATTGGCGTTGTGGGTTGCAATATTCTCGCAACTTATTGTGTCGTGTGCGCATGCACAACAGACGAGCACAATGCCGCTGCGTACGGGCGCCGAGCGACTGATGGAGATCGTCAACCATCCCACCGAGGGCACTGCCGACATGGTGCAAGACCTGCGTAACCCCAACGGCGGCGGCGTGGCCGTGGTGGGCAACCAGACATCTATCGTGGGAACCACCCACCTGGTGGACACGTTGCTGGCCTGCGGCATCCATGTGACTAAGATATTCTGCCCCGAACACGGCTTCCGCGGCACGGCGGCAGCTGGGGCACACATAGACAACAGCACCGACCCCAAGACAGGTCTGCCCATCATCAGCCTCTACGGCAAGAACAAGAAGCCCACGCCCGAGCAGATGGCGGATGTGGACTACGTCGTCTTCGACCTGCAGGATGTGGGGTGCCGCTTCTATACATATTTAAGTACATTGCATTATGTGATGGAAGCCTGCGCTGAGCGTGGCATACAACTGATAGTTCTCGACCGCCCCAACCCCAACGGCCACATGCTTGACGGTCCGGTGCTGGACACGGCCACCTGCCGCTCCTTCGTGGGCATGCATCCTGTGCCAGTGGTCTACGGCATGACGATAGGGGAGTATGCGCAGATGATCAACGGCGAAGGCTGGCTTGCCAATCACGCCCGTTGTGACCTCACCGTGGTGCCCATGCGGGGCTACGACCGCCACGGCTTCTACCCGCTGCCTGTGCCGCCGTCGCCTAACCTGCGCACCGCACAGGCCGTGGCCCTCTACCCGAGCCTATGCTTCTTCGAGGGTACCAATTGTGGCGTGGGGCGCGGCACCGACTACCCCTTCGAGTGGGTCACCTACGGCACCGACACCCTCGACCTGCGGTCGTATTCCGTCGGCGAGGAGAATCCCGACCTGATAGACCTCTGGCCGCTGATGGAGATGTACCGCCGTGTGCCGCAGGGCAAGTTCTTCCTCAAGAGCAACTTCTTCGAGAAGCTGGCCGGCACCACCGAGCTGCGCCGCCAGATAGAGGCCGGCATGAGTGAGAATGAGATCCGCGCCACATGGCAGCCGGGGCTGGAGCGATTCAAAGAGATACGCAAAAAGTATTTAATATATCAATAAAATGAAGAAAAGCATTATTCTGATGGCAGCCGCTGCGATGATGTTCGCCGCCTGCTGCAACAAGCAAGAAGCCGTCGCCGAGGTCAACACGGCCGACGTGGTCATGCAGAACATCCTGAACCGCAAGAGCGTGCGCTCCTACAACGGCGAGGCCATCCCCGACTCGGTGATGGAGAACCTGCTTCGTGCCGCCCAGGCCGCTCCGAGCGCCGTGGACCGTCGCCCCTGGCAGATGGTGGTCATGACCGACAAGAGCCAGTATGAGACCGTCTTTGAGGGCAACCACAACATGCAGAAGTTCATGGAGAGCGGCGCCGTCATTATCCTCTGTGCCGACACCACCTTCACCGCTCCCACGCGCGAGAACCCCGACGGCCCCGCCGTTGTGCAGATCAACCAGATGTGGCGCGACGACCTGGGTGCCGTCACCGAGAACCTGCTGCTGGCTGCCGAAGCCTACGGCCTCGGCGCCTGCTGGACAGCCTGCTACCCCTATCCCGACCGCATGGACCCCGTCAAGAAGGCCCTGCAGCTGCCGCCGACCGTGGTGCCCTACGCCGTGGTGCCCATCGGCTACCACGACGGCACGACCCAGCCCAAGGACAAGTGGGACCCCGCCCGCGTGCACTACAACAAGTGGTAGTTGCCACAAAGATATGAAAACAAAAAAAGAGAGAACGCGATGCGTTCTCTCTTTTTTGTGGAGTAGATGGGACTCGAACCCACTACCTTTTGATTGCGAACCAAATGCTCTACCAGATGAGCTACTACCCCGCTTTCTATCAAAAAAGGGTCGTTTGTGCGACCCTCTTTCTGTGGAGTATATCGGAGTCGAACCGATGACCTCTTGCATGCCATGCAAGCGCTCTAGCCTACTGAGCTAATACCCCAAGTTTCTCTCTTGAAATCGGGTGCAAAAGTACAACCTTTTTTCAATATGGCCAAATATTTTTTCATTTTTTTTACAAATTGTTGATTTACAATAGTAATTTTCCATCAATAGATGTCCCAATTGAACCCTTGGAAGGGGTGCTGGCGGTCGAAATCCTGCTCTTTTGAGCGTTCTTGGAGACGTTTGATGCGCTTCATTCCCCATCGCCACATCGTGACGTCGAACACCAGGAAGAGCACCATCAGCACACCTGCCACGGCCACGCCGACGGTCACCTCGTCGTCGCTGCCTTCGGAGAGAGCGCTGCTGACCATAAGGAGAGCATCGTAGGTGCCATGGAGAAGCACGGGGTAGAGCAGGGCGTGGCCGAGGTGGCGGCGTTTGTTGGGGAGGTCGAAGCGGGCCAGTGAGAGGTGGTAGCCCATGATGACGGCGAAGAGGAAGTGCGCCGGCACAGCCAGCAGGCCGCGCGAGAGGGCTATGGCCATGGCGTCGGTGCTGCCGACGACATACATCACATTCTCCACGCAGGCAAAGCCCAGGGAGAGGAAGACGGCATAGACGATGCCGTCGAAGTACTCGTCGAAGTGGGGACTGCGCCAGATGACCCACATCAGGAGGGCGAACTTGCACAGTTCCTCGCTGAAGCCCGCCACGACATAGCCCGTGAAGAAGGCTCCCAGCACCGGCTCGGTGGGCGTGAAGACGGAGAGCACCATCTCCATGACCGAGGCGGGGATGACGCTCAGGCAGCCCACGAAGAAAGTCCAGAGGAGCTTGCCAACGGGTTCGGGTTGGTATTTGTCTTTCCGATAGATGAAGAACAGCAGCAGGATGACGGGCAGCAGGGCCGCGATGAATGTGACGCTCATATTGTTGTTTCTAAGGTTTGTGACTCGGGTTTGTATAGCGCCCCCTGGCGGGAGTCGCGGCGTTCGAGCTCGGCCTCGACGAGGGCCGGTATCTCTTCGTTGCGCAGCAGGCGTCCGTCCGCGCGGCGGAAGGAGCGTTCGGGGCAGGCCTGGAAACGCGGCGGCACCTCGCCGGCCAGGCGTTCGACCACCAGGTCGGGCCGCAGGCGTTCCAGCAAGTCGCACAGCAGGCTGATGTACTCCTCCTGCGAGAACTGCAGCAGCGAGCGGCGAAAGGCCTCGTCGCAGTACTGGCGTTCCATGGCGGTGCCCTTCAGTATCTGCAGCTGGTGGAACTTGACAGTGGTGAGGGGCAGGCGGTTGAGGATGGCGGCCTCAGCCAGGAGGTCCTCGCGGCTCTCGCCGGGGAGGCCGAGGATGAGGTGTCCGCCCACGGGCAGGCCACGCCGCGCGGTGGCGCGGATGGCCGCCTCGGTACAGGCGAAGTCGTGGCCGCGGTTGACGAGACGTAGGGTGCGGTCATAGCAGCTCTCGATGCCGTACTCCACAGCCACATAATGCTCCTTGGCATAGTCCGCCAGGAGGTCGAGCACGGGGCCGTCCACGCAGTCGGGGCGTGTGCCCACCACCAGGCCCACCACCCCGGGATGGCGCAAGGCCTCGTCGTAGCGCTCGCGCAGCACCTCCACGGAGGCGTAGGTGTTGCTATAGGCTTGGAAATAGGCCAGGTAGACCGCAGCCGAACGGTAGCGGCGGCGGTGGAAAGCGATGCCCTCGTCGAGCTGCGCGGTGATGGTGGGCACCCGCCGCAGGTAGGAGGGGCTGAAGGCCTCGTTGGAGCAGAAGGTGCAGCCGCCGGTGGCTACCCGGCCGTCGCGGTTGGGGCAGGAGAAGCCGGCGTCGATGGACAGCTTCTGCACCCGCGTCCCGAAACGCTGGCGAAAATAGTCACTATAAGCGTTGTATCGCACCCTGGTTTTCGTTATTTACGCTGCAAAATTACTATTTTTTTCCCATTCAAGGGGAGAAAATGATATTTTTTTTGTATTTTTGCACTTTAATATATTTGCATTATGGAACAACAACTGTTGATTTACAATACCTTGACCAGAAACAAGGAACTCTTCCGCCCGCTGACCGAGGGTCGCGTGGGCATGTATGTGTGCGGACCCACCGTCTACGGCGACGGCCATCTGGGCCATGCCCGTCCCGCCATCACCTTCGATGTCGTCTTCCGCTACCTGACCCACCTGGGCTACAAGGTGCGCTACGTGCGCAACATCACCGACGTGGGACACCTGGAGCACGACGCCGACGAAGGCGAGGACAAGATTGCCAAGAAGGCCCGCCTGGAGCAGCTGGAACCCATGGAGGTGGCGCAGTACTACACCAACCGCTACCATGCCGCCATGGACAAGCTCAACGTGCTGCCCCCCAGCATCGAGCCCCACGCCAGCGGCCACATCATGGAGCAGATAGCCCTCGTGCAGAGCATCCTCGACGCCGGATTGGCCTATGTGTCGAACGGAAGCGTCTACTTCGACGTGCGCAAATACCAGGAGAACACCCACAAATACGGTCAGCTCAGCGGCCGCGTCATCGAGGAGATGCTGGCCACCACACGCGAACTCGACGGCCAGGACGAGAAGCACTTCAGCGGCGACTTCGCCCTGTGGAAAAAAGCCTCGCCGGAGCATATCATGCGCTGGCCCTCGCCCTGGAGCGACGGCTTCCCCGGCTGGCACGCCGAGTGCACGGCCATGGGTGCCAAATACCTCGGCTCGCCCTTCGACATCCACGGCGGCGGCATGGACCTCGTCTTCCCCCACCACGAGAGCGAGATAGCGCAGTGCGTAGCCTCCACCGGCCACGCCCCCTGCCGCTACTGGATGCACAACAACATGATCACCATCAACGGCCAGAAGATGGGCAAGAGCCTGGGCAACTTCATCACCCTCGACGAATTCTTCGCCGGCAGCCACAAGGACAAAGACGGCAAGGAGATGCTGGAGCAGGCCTACAGCCCCATGACCATCCGCTTCTTCATCCTCCAGGCCCACTACCGCAGCACCGTCGACTTCAGCAACGAGGCCCTCCAGGCCGCCGAGAAAGGATTCTCCAAGCTCATGGAAGCCTACAAGTCCCTGGGTCGCATCGCCGCTACTGCCGGCGCCGCCGCCGATGCCGGCGTGGCCGCCCTCCGCCAGAAGTGCTACGACGCCATGAACGACGACTTCTCCACACCCATCGTCATCAGCCACCTCTTCGAGGCTGCCCGCATCATCAACACCGCCGCCGACGGCAAACTCAAACTCTGCCAGGCCGACATCGACGAGCTGCGCGGCATCTTCGACACCTTCCTCTTCGACATCCTCGGCATGCGCGATGAAGCCGCCAGCGACAACACCGCCCTCATCGACGGTCTGATGCACATCATCCTCGACATCCGCGCCACCGCCAAGGCCAACAAGGACTGGGCCACCAGCGACAAGATCCGCGACGCCCTCAAGGAGGCCGGCGTAACCGTCAAGGACGGCAAGGATGGTGCCACATACTCTTTTTAATCAAAAATCGAGAATCATGAAAAGATTGTTGCTACTCATGCTATTGGGCCTGATTGTGGCCTCCTGCTCCGACGATCCGGCGCCCGACCGCATCAAAGGTTCCTACAACTGCGTGACCCGTCTGGACACCCGCTACAAAAAAGGCGACCAATGGCGTGACACGGCATATATCTCCAAGAGTAACAACTCTGTCATCATTAAAAAAATCGACGACAACCATGTCTCCATCCAGGCCTCATCGAAAAAATGGGGGACAATAGAAGTGGCAACGGCCGAAGCCGACGACTTCAACTATGCTGCCAACGTGGCGGGATTAGGCTCTCTCTCCGCCTCCAACGGACAAACCTATGACGCCAATGTCACAGGCACCGTGTCCTATGAGTCGCACGCCATGACCATCTCTGCCCGAATCTCCGACTACCCCAATTCCTACGGCAAATATATCCTGACATGGTATAACACCACCAATTAAACAAAAAACACCCTCAGCAATGAAAAAAGCAGACTGGATACTCATTCTTTGTGTCGCCGTGGTGGCGGCGCTCTTCGCCATTCCGCAGACCCGCTGCGCCGAAGGCTTCAACTGGGCCACGGCCCACCACCCCTACATCATGGCCTTCTTCAAGTTCGCCATCCTCGCCACCCTGGGCGAGATGCTGGCCCTCCGCATCCGCGAAGGCGTCTACAACAAGAAGGGCTTCGGCGTCCTGCCCCGCATGATGGTTTGGGGCTTCCTCGGCATGTGCATCGCCATGGCCATGGTCATCTTCAAGGTCGGCGTGCCGGCCTTCCTCGGCAGCCTCGGATGGCACGACGCGGCAACACTGTTCGGCGCCGCCGAATTCACCTGGGGAAAACTCATCGTGGCTTTCGCCGTCAGCGTGCTGATGAACTCCATCTTCGCCCCGGTGATGATGACCTTCCACAAGTGCACCGACATCCACATCACCGACAATGGCGGCACCGTCCGCGGACTGCTCCGCCCCATGAAGATGCGTGAAATCTTCGCCCACAAGGTCAACTGGGACATGCAGTGGAACTTCGTCATCAAGAAGACCATACCCCTCTTCTGGTTCCCGGCCCACACCATCACCTTCATCCTGCCCGCCAACCTGCAGGTGCTCTTCGCCGCCCTGCTCGGCGTGGCCCTCGGTCTCATCCTTGCCATCAAGAAATGAAACGGATAGGAAAAATAGTGGCCATAGGAACTATAGTGACTATAGCGACTATAGGAACTATGAAAGCCCAAAGCCCCTTCAGCCTCGAGTGGCACGGCTTCGTCAACCCCCACTACTACGCCGACAGCCGCAGCGTGGTGGGCGGCCGCGAGGACATGATGCTCTTCTATCCCAAGCCCATCCTCCGCGACAGCCTCGGCAACGACATCAACGACGGCTGGCAGGCCGACATGCTGGCCATCACCGCCCGCCTCGGCCTGCGCGTCAAAGGACCCGACATGCTCGGCGCCAAGACCAGCGCCTACGTCGAGGGCGACTTCACCGGCTCCACCAACGCCGCCATCAACAACCTCCGCCTGCGCCATGCCTACATCGACCTCCGATGGGAGCACCACCGCCTGCTGGCCGGCCAGTACTGGTACCCGATGGTCATCCACGAAATCATGCCCATGACCAACCCCCTCAACATGGGCTCCCCGTTCCACCCCTATGCCCGCCAGCCGCAGGTGCGCTACGAGTACAACCTCGGAATCCTCGAAGCTGTGGCTGCCGCCTCTTGGCAGCTCGACAACATGAGCCAGGGCCTCCTCAACGGCGCTCCCGCCAGCAGCACCCTCTTCGCCCGCCACAGCCTGGTGCCCGAACTCAACCTCCAACTGCGCTGGAACTCGGACATGCTTTTCCTCGGCGCCGCCGTCAACATCAAGACCATCCAACCGCAGGTTCAGTCTGCGGCAACAGCGGTGCAACCTTCCACGGACAAGCACACCTCCCTCACCTGGAGTCTCTTCGGACGCCTGAACATCTTTGAGCGCTGCGATCCCAAACCGCTGCTGACCATCAAGGCGCAGACCCTCCTCAACAACAGCCTCTATGAGGGCTGCTCCCTGGGCGGCTACCTCATGCTGGCCGACAGCACGTTCCAGGACTGGCACTTCAACACCGTGTGGGTCGACATCGAGCGCACTCGCGGCCACTGGCGCCCCGGCCTCTTCCTCGGCTACGCCAAGAACCTCGACTACGGCAATACGGACTTCGCCCATTGCTTCGGCCGCGGCCACGACCTTGAATACCTCTGGCGCATCCAGCCCCGCCTCACCTACAAGACCCTCACCGGCCTCGACTTCACCGCCGAAGCCGAATACACCCACGCCGGGTACAAAGAACCCGTGGGCAACCTGCGCCTGTCGTTAAGCATGGTATACTCTTTTTAACCCTTCTGCCGGCAGGATGCCGGCGCTCCAACAAATGACCAACTACCACACCCACAGCACCTACTGCGACGGCAAGGCCTCGCCGCGCGAGATGGTCGACTTCGCCGTCGCCCATGGCTTCACCGCACTCGGCTTCAGCGGCCACTCTCCCCTGCCCTTCGACAACACCTATTCCATCACCGACTACGACGGCTACTGCCGCGAAATCCGCGCCCTGCAACAGGAATACAAAGACCGCATACAGATATCCCTCGGCCTTGAGTTCGACTATGTGCCCGGCATGCTCGAGGACTTCACCCCCTTGATAAAGCAGGGTGGGCTGGACTACACCATCGGCAGCGTGCACCTCATACCCGTGCCCGGCACCACGCCGCACGACGGCAACGACCTCTGGATGATCGACGGCCCACACTACGAGCGCTACGACGAAGGCCTCAACCGCCTCTTCGGCGGCGACATCCGCGCCGGCGTGCGCGCCTACTTCCACCAGCAGAACGCCATGCTCGAGCGCAACCGCCCCACCATTCTCGGCCACCCCGACAAGATAGCCATGCACAACCGCAGCCGCTACTTCGCGGAAGACGAACCCTGGTACGAAGAACTGGCCCTGGAAACCCTCGCGCTGGCCCATGAGCTGGGCATCATCGTCGAGGTCAACACCCGCGGCATCTACAAAGGCCGCCATCCCGACTACTACCCCTCGCGCCGCCTGATAAAAGCCATGCAGCAATGGCGCATCCCCGTCATCGTCAGTACCGACGCCCACGCCCCGGAGGACCTCCTCCGCACCGAAGGCGCCTACGAATACCTCGCCGCCATCCACTACCCCGAGGTGCTCCGCAGCCCATGGAAGACCTAACCCTGAGCGCCTCATTACATTTGGCTTTTCCACCTTTATGAAAGCTCTTTCTTCACCCTATCAACTCCCATCACGGTGGGAGTTGATAGGGTGTTAGCAAGGAACTGATAAAGAAAAAAAATCTTTTTTTGCTAATTTCAAAAATATTCGTACCTTTGCACCGTCGTTTCCATATCGCCGGAGCCTCGTCGAGAGCGACGGGCGAAAGTGGGCGGGCAAGTCCCGCAGGAGCGGCAGGACATATAAGAAAGACGTTGTAACGGCGTTTATCTGCGGTCATGTTGAACTTCGCAACTTCTGACGTTTGTATCGCAATAACGCAATGTTCTTCGTCCATGGTTTGGTATAAATATAGTATTATTCTATATATACCATTAGCGTGGGCTTCGGCATTGCTTATTCCATACAAACGGGCAATGCGAAGGCCTAACATGGCGGGATAAGCAAAGGTTCTTAACCCGCGCTCTTTTTTATGTGTTGTTTGGATAAAAAATTGAATGTTTAACCCATAAAACACACAAACAACATGAAAAAAGTAAGTTTATTAATCCCCATGCTGGCAGTTGTTGTCTTTGCGATGACTTCTTGCAAATCCACAAAAGCTGTTGAAACCAAGGTCCCTGCTTCAAGCCAGTCAAGCGCTGATGTCTATGATGTGCCTTGTTGGATGGCCGACGACGACGAGTGGTTCTATGCCACCGCGCAACGTCAGTTCAAACAGAGCAGCATGAATACCGCCCCGACGGCCACGCTCCGTTCGGCACAACTACAGATGCGACAGAAGCTGCAGAGTGTTTACCGTGCTGTTCTACGCGATTATTTCGACCAGATGGACACTGAAGAAGGCTCATATGCCAGAGAGCATATTGAGAGCGCTGGCGATCTCATTGTCAAGACCGCCATCAATGAAACCTACGAGGTGTGCCGCAAACAGACCCGCCCCGACGAGAAGAACAATGTCATCATGTACGTGACCGTCAAGGTGAGCAAAAAGAAATTTACCGACAACATGGTGAAACAACTCTCCGAAGACGAACAACTGAAGATGCGGTTCAACGAAAAGACGTTCCGCGACAGCGCCTTCAAAGTCTTTGAAAATTCGAACAACAAGGAATTTAACGAGTTCAAAGAACAATAATGTTTAATCTATAAAAAAGATTCCCATGAAGAAAATCAGTTATATTGTTTTAGGTATTCTTTTCGGCGTTGTACTCATCCCAAATGCCAATGCACAATTCGACAATGAATTGAAGAATGCCAACGCAAAAAAGGTTGTGAACTATGCCAACAACGACGATGACGAAGAGACAACGAGCCAACCCTGCTGGCTCGCCGACAACGACGAGTATTTTGCTGCCAGCGGCTATTTCCGCATAAAAGCTGGAGGCGACAGCGAGCGTGACTATACCATAGAGTTCAACAAGCAGCTCAACTCGTTGCGTCAACAAGTGAAGATGAAAATCGGAGGTCACTACCGCAGCATCATGCGCGACTATTTCGACCAACTCGACGTGGACTCGCGCAGTAGCGTGGCCTCTCATATCGAAAGCGCAGGCGAGGAAGCCATCGACAAGCTGCTTAACGACAGCAAAGAGGCCTGCCGTCAGATGGGCAAAGTGGACGAAAGTGGATACCGCATGATCTATATGGCCATCACGGTGGTAAAGAAAGAGATTGCACAGGCCATCGTCGACGGCGTCGAGGAGAGCAAAGACATCCCGGAGAGTGTGAAGAAAGAGGTGCGCCAAAACGAGGAGAAATTCCGGGAGAGCGCCTTGAAATCCTTCAGTGACATGGGACAATAACCTATTGGAACCGCCATGATGAGAAGAATATGTATGTTAGCGGCCATGTGCCTGATAGGCACATGGCTGCTCCCTGCGACCGCAAACGCGCAGGATGTCTATGGTAGCAGCAAGGACAAGCCCACCTGGGCCTCATCTACATTCAAACGCACACTGCCCAACACCTATCTGGAGGTCGTGGTGGTGACCGGCCACGACCAGAAAAGCATCATCAAGGATGCTGAAAAAGAGATCATCCGTAGGCGCAAGCTGATGGTGGGCGACAACGACCCCTGGATCAAATCGGGCTACATCGCTTCCTATTGGGAGACAACCTCCAACGGCCTCACCGGATATTTCCTCTACCAAACGCGCAAGAACCCCACCTACGAGGCCGAGGCCGTGGAAGCCACTACGGAGTATGGATTCTCGCCCCGCGTGTTCATCCCCGGTGCCCAACAGATATGGAAGGGACAGGGAGGCAAAGCTACGCTCTTCATCGTCGGCGAAGTAGCCTGCGTAGGCGGCATCGTACTGTCGCAGTCGCTCAAGGCCAGCTACACTTCGAAGATGAACAACGCATACAACAGTAGCGACAAACAGTTCTACTCCAACCGTGCCAACGCATGGAACGTGGCAAGCTACGGATTCATCGCCGGGGCTGTGGCGTTCTATGTCTGGAATATCGTCGATGGAATCGTATCACCCGGCAGGCCAACCATCAAATTCAACAACACTATCCTTTCGTTCGCACCCGCAGCCTCGCCCGATTTTATGGGCATGTCATTCACGTTGTCATTCTAAATCCAAACCCAGATGAAAAGAATATTCAGTATTTTCGCATTGGCGACGCTGTTTGTCGCCTGCAGCCCAGTGGAATACGACACCACTGCTACTATCACCGGCACCGTCATCGATGTCGACAATGGAGAGCCCATCCCACAGGTTACCGTAACTCTCAGTCCAACATCAAAAAACACATACACCGGTATGGACGGGCTGTTCGAATTTCATGATATAGAGCCACAACAATACACCGTGACAGTACAGAAAACAGACTATCAAGCCAACAGAAAAACAATCATTGTTAATCCCGGCGAAACAGTAAATGTTGATTTAGTAATGAAGAAAAAAACACAGGCGAACCCGTAAGGGCAGCAAATTATACCTTGTGAGATTATCTATAAATATTTCTTAATATGTATAGGGGAAAAAAACTGATTAGAATACTGGCATTTGTAACGATGGCGGCTTGCATCACCGCCTGTATGGACAACGTTGAAGAATATGGAAGCATTACTGGATTTGTGTCTGATGCCAATAGTGGGGAACCTCTCCGAAATGTTGATGTCACACTAACTCCAATGGGGCTTTCAACGGTATCTGGTAGCGATGGCCATTTCGAATTCGTTGACCTTGATGCAAACCAATACACTATTCAAGCTTCAAAAAGTGGATATCAAACAAACACTAAAATTGTCCAGGTACGGAATGGCAAAGTCACCAATGGCAACATAATGCTTACTCCTAGCTATTCCGAGATGAGCCTAAGCGTGCAACGGATTGATTTTGGGGAAAGCGAAACCGTACAATATTTCCAAATAAAGAACAATGCAGCAAATGGATCTATCTCATGGTCTATCAGTCTGCTGAGTAGCGCGGAGTGGCTTACTGTAAGTCCTTTGAGCGGAAATACTGGAGCTGGTCAACAAAGTATGGTAACACTCACTGTCGACCGCACTCATGTCACCAATTCTACCACGGTCATTCTAAAAGTTACAAACACCACTAGCGGGAGCGAAATAACAATTCCTGTCTCTGTAGGATACAACACCAACGTCCTGAATGTTTCCCCATCAACCATTGATTTTGGCACTTCAGCAGTGTCCAAATCACTTATGCTTAGCAACGTAGGGAACAATTCTATAAGCTATCAGATAGATTACAACTGTGCATGGCTTTCCGTGTCTCCTTCATCTGGTACCCTTTCGCCTGGCGCCAGCCAGACTATCAATCTGGCTCTAAATCGCTCGGTGCTAAACGGACAAGGTAGTACCTATGTACAAATACGGAATGTTAATGATGGCAGCATTACAAATGTACTGGTGACTGCAAATTCAAGCGGCGGCGGTAATGATGCCATCGTAGTACCTGGCGGGTTAATTGCTTACTATACCTTCGACAACTCTAATTGCGACGACATGACGGAAAATGGTATTCATGCCTCTGGTGTGAACACCCCCAGTTTCCCCAGCGACGGCAGCACAGACCACTACCTCATGCTTAACGCAATGCAAGGACAGTATATGAATATTCCATATAACCTTTTCAATGGTCTTTCTACATTCAGTGTCTCTTTCTGGATAAAAGATTTCGGTCCAGGATGCATTTTCGCAGCACAAAACAGCAACACCACCAACTACTACTACGATGTGCCTTATTTTTCGGCTAATCAAAACGGTAAATTTTTCATCAACGGAGGAGATTATTCAAACGCTCGAATACAGTTCTCATATAATTATCAGAACCAAGGCATACAATCCGGCAACTGGCATCATATTGTTATCACTCTTTTTAGTGGTACCGTGAAACTGTATGTTGACGGTAGCCTCGTCGACCAGGCATCAATGTACTATCACGTCGCAAGCAATAACAATTGTTCGAAAATTGTCTTTGGCTCTAACAAAACTGGTGAAGGGTACACTGTATCAAACAACATGAAATTGGATAATATCCGTTTCTATAATCGTGCTATCACGAATACTGAAGTGCAAACAATATATAATAACGAATTGTGAAAATGAATAATTTCTTCAAAAAAAAATTACGACCCGCTATTTTTGCAATGGCTGCTACAACCATCGCCATAACGGCAGGAGCTTGTTTCAAAGAAATTGAACAGAACCCAGATGATCCAGGCAATCCAGGGACCGGTGGCGGAATTTCTGGTAATAATATCTATTCGGGACTGGTTGCGTATTATAGTTTTGACGATGGGACGGGCTGCGATGCGACATCCAATCAAGTCGATGGCATCCTGCTTAACGGGGTGACAACAATCCCTGGGATACGTGGAACAGCTGTGATGCTCAACGCTTTCCAGAACCAATATTTTAACATTCCTTACAATCTCTTTGCTGGATTAGAAAAGTTTAGTGTTTCGCTATGGATAATGGATTTCGGTCCAGGATGCATTTTTGCAGCACAAAACAGCAACACCACCAACTCCTACTACGACGAGCCTTATTTTTCAGCTAATCAAAACGGTAAATTTTCCATCACCGGAGGAAATAATTATTCAAACACTGGAATACAGTTCTCATATAATTATCAGAACCAAGGCATACAATCCGGCAACTGGCATCATATAGTTGTCTCTCTTAATAGTAGTATTGCGAAATTGTATATCGACGGCAGTCTCGTCGATCAGACATCGATAAACTATCATGTCGCAAACAACAATAATTGTTCTAAAGTTGTCTTCGGAGGAGATAAAGAAGGAAGTTATGACATAAAGAGCAGCATGAAATTGGATGAAATAAGAATCTATAACCGTGAACTCACAGCAAATGAGGTAAAAAAGCTCTATAACCTGAACTACTAATACTTACCACTATGAAAAAGGAATTGCTGCTTTTCTTGCTGCTTGTTTTGGCATGTTTCTCTGCCAATGCACAATGGAAACTGGCGCCAAGGTTGTCGCTCGACTATTCTGCCGTTACAGTATACGACTCCTCGGCTAACGGCAAACTGGTTTTTAACCCCGACATACTCCTTGCAAACCGGGTTTCGAAAAACTTGTCTTTCGGCGTTGGCACAGGGTTCCGTAGGGTCAATACTTACGACTTTGGTCACATGTCCGCACTGCCTCTTTATGCTGACCTGACCCTTGGCGATGAGTTATGCCTTGACCTCAATATCGGATACCTCTTGCCGATTAACAGTTCCTCTACACCCATACTCGGTGGATTCTATACCCGGATTTCAGTGGCTCTTAAAACATCTTTTGATGATGGCGACGAAGTGGCCCTCGGCGCTCATATAGACCTGTACAACATCTTCAATTCAGACAAAGTACCTGCATATATCCCCGACGGATACGGACCAATCGTCACAGGATTGGACATCGGCCTATACCTTCAATACTTTTTCTCTCTCTAACAGCTTCTAAATGTATTTGGAAAGAACTGTAAATGTTGACCACTAAGAAATTGTAAGAAAAATTATTGTCATACTAAAAATAAAAACAATGAAAAAGATTAAAATTGGCACTTTATCGATCCTTTTCCTTGCATTGTTCTCCTGTGTGTGGTATAGCTGCACCCAGGATGCCGAGGTCACCACTGGAGGCATCTACGGCACCGTCACCGATTATGCCACGGGCGAACCCGTCGGCAACGCCAACGTCAAACTAAAACCCACCGGCGAGACCACCCTCACCGGCAGCGACGGCACCTACGAGTTCCGCGACCTCAAAGCCAACAACTATTCGTTGCAACTGTCCAAGGCAGGCTACAACGACCTCGACGACGACTACGTCATCGAAGTGGAGGCAGGCAAAAAGACCAAACGTGATGTACAAATGGAGAAACTCCCCTCTGCACTAAGAATAATCAATAGCGAAGGACAGGATATTATTGTTTTGGATTTCGGAGCAGAAGCAGATGTGACGAGCCGTACTTTCAGTATTTTCAACGATAGTCCCAGTAAACTAAGATGGTGGATAGAAGAGAATTGTAATTGGATTATCGAGGTAAAATCCATGCTGACAGGCAACCAAGCAGGAGAGATTGAAACTGGCAGTCAAGAACCAATCAAAATAACGATTGATCGCAATTTGCTTGGCGATGGGCAAAAATCATATATTCTTAATATCAATTCAGACAATGGTAGCAAGGAACTGACAATAACAGCAGGAGAAAACCATGGCTTACCGTCGCTTGTAACAGATCCTGTCAGCAATCTCACACAAAGCTCAGTTACATTCAATGGCACTATCGTTGATGGTGGCACTCCACCATACACGGAAAGAGGTTTTGTTTATTCGACCTCCGCACAACCATCAATTGAAAATAATACCGGAAAACTCACAGCAGCAGTAAACAGCCAAACTTCTTTTTCTTCCAATGTCTCCGGCCTCGTCGCCAACCAGGCATATTATGTCAGAGCGTATGCAAAAAATACGGTGGGTGTTGCATATGGCAATGATGTATTTTTTACCACGGGTAGTCTTCAAACAGAGGTGTCTACGTCTGCCGCCACAAACATCAGCGCCGTCGCTGCCACACTGAATGGAACGATAACCGTTGAAGGTAGCCCGGCATATACAGAGAAAGGCTTCTGTTATAATACAACAGGAAATCCCACCATCTCAAACAATAAGGTAATAGTAACAGGTTCTGGTATCGGTGCCTTCTCAAAAGAAATCAACAACCTGCAATACAATACAACATATCATGTAAAGGCCTATGCAATACAGAATGGACAGCCTATATATGGTAATGAAATCACCTTCTCCACCTCATGGACCAGCACCCAGATTCAGACCTCGGCTGCCACAAGCGTCTCCGCAACATCGGCAACTTTCAATGGAGTCATTATCAATGAAGGCTCGCCAGCTTATACCGAGAAAGGGTTCTGCTACAGCACTTCTCCTGATTCTGATCCAACCATAACAAGTACAAAATTAATAGTGTCGGGAACAGGTAGTGGCAATTTCTCTCGCAACGTTACAAATCTTGATTATCAGACAACCTATTTCTTCCGTGCTTATGCAATCCAGGACGGACAGCCTGTATATGGCGACGTCATTAGTTTTACAACGATATGGATTGATGCAAATGTACAGACATCAGCTGCTACTAACATTACAACATCTTCTGCCAGACTAAACGGAACCGTATATTCGGCCGGCACACCCGCAATGTCCGAAAAAGGATTCTGTTATAGCACATCTCCCAATCCAACAATTAACAACAATAGAATACCTCTTTTATCTGGAACCGGGAACTTTAATTACAATTTAACGGGTCTATCGGATGGAACTACATATTACTATCGTGCGTATGTGATGCAGGGAGGTAATCCTGTATATGGAAACGTCGTCTCATTCACAACAAATACTGCAGAAGTTCCTCCAGTAGTATCTACATACGATGTAAGTAACCTGAATCCTGTTTCCTCTGCTGGCATCATTCTTTCATGGAGTGTCACATTCAATGGATATATTAGCTCTGCAGGCTCCCCTGCTTATGTAGAAAGAGGGTTTGTTTATAGCACGTATAGCAATCCTACAAGCGGCAATGGTACCAAGGTAGTGGTATCGGGAACAGGCACCGGCAGCTTTACAAAGAATATCTCTGGGCTACAAAATTATAATACCTACCACGTCAGGGCCTATGCCAAAACAGCATCTGGATCCTATGTGTATGGTGAAGATGTAAGCTTTAATACATATGATTTCTAGCCTCTCCAAAATCACCCCCTATAAAACCTTGCGCCAACGAATGTCATCACAGCAATAGAAAACAATAATATTTACAACAGAATATGAAAAAGATTAACTATGTCATCACTGTGGAGGCAGGCAAAAAGACCAAACGCGACGTGCAGATGAGCAAGCAGGTGGCCTCGCTGAAAATTACCGACATGGCGGGCAACAGCATCACTTCATTGGATTTCGGCAGAGAGGAGTCCATCACCACCAAGTCGTTCAACATCCGAATTGATGACTAAACATGAAACGATATTTATTAGCAATCCTACCTTTGTTCTTTCTGATGAATACTGCCTTCGGGCAGTATTCGTCAGGAAGCATGACCAATGATAGAGAAACAACAACCTATCTTCAAGACACTTACGACACAACCTTTTACGCTGTCTCCATCGATACGGCAGCAACCATAGAAAGCGCAAGGACACTGGCACTGAGCAAGGCCCTCGGCAAAGCGCTGCGCTTCTTCAATGCACCGCTCGTCCAACAGGCGAACACTGCAACCGATGCTCAAAGCCTGGAAAAAACCACTATTCAGACAGAAGTCTACATCACCAAGACAGAGGATGGCTCTTTTGTGGCCAAAGTTGAGTGTGTTGCAAAACGGATGTCCCTCTATCATACAATCAAAAATGAATTCCATTAAGCTCAAAACAACATCCCCATGAAACAGACAGCGACATTACTCTTCCTCTTAGCGCTGGCCACGGTGGCCTCGGCGCAGGTGGACTCTGATGCTTTCCAACGGCAGCGGCAGCAGATGCAGCAGCAGTTCAGCCAGCGGCAAGGGCAGGCACGGCAGCAGTACGACGAGGCCCGCCGCAAGGCCGAGGAGGAGTATGCCGCCTTCCGCAAGCGCGCCAACGAGCAATACGCCGCCGCCATGCAGCGCGCCTGGCAGCGCATGGGCGTGCAGCCCGCCGTGCCCAAGCCCAAGGAGCCCGCTCCGCCACGGCCGCCGAAGCCGCCGGTGGACAAGCTGCCGTCCACCAACCCCCTGCCGCAGGCCGAGGTGGTGCCTCCCGCTGTGCTGCCTCCGGCGCCTCTGCCACCCATCCCGGCACCGGCACCCACCGCGCCCACCATGCAGGTGCCCTTCTACGGCACCGTGTGCGACCTCCACACCGCCACCGAGGGATTGCGCTTCCGTCTGGCGGCGGTCGACGAGAAGAATGTATCGAATGCCTGGCAAAACCTCTCGGCGGAGAAGTACGACGGCCTGCTGCACGACTGCCTCGCGCAGCGTGAAGCCATGCACCTCTCCGACTGGGGCTACCTGCAGCTGCTGGGACGCGCCTGCGAGCAACTCCTCGGCAAGGGAAGCAACGAGGCCGTGCTGCTGCAGGCCTACCTGCTGGCACAGTCGGGCTACCGCGTGCGCCTGGCCCGCAGCCAGTCCCGCCTCGCGCTGCTCATGCCCTTCAACCACACCGTCTACGGCTATTCCTACACCACCATCGACGGCGTCAAGCACTATCTGCTCACACATGACAAGAGCAGCGAGATATACATCTGCTCCGCCGAGTTCCCCCGCGAGCAGGTGGCCAACATCCTCATGAACCGCCTGCCCGACCTGGGCAGCGGCAGCCACAAAGGACGCACCCTCCAGGCCCAACGCTTCGGCACCATGAAAGCCACCGTGACGGTGAACCAGCGCCTGATAGACTTCCTGAACGAGTACCCCCTCTCCGACGCCTGGAACTACTACGCCCTGGCGGGCCTGAGCGACGGCGTCAAGGCCACCCTCTACCCCGCCCTGCGCAGTCAGCTCAAGGGCAAAAGCCATCAGAAAGGCGCCTTGATGCTGCTCGACTTCGTGCAGACAGCCTTCGACTACGCCACCGACCAGGACCAGTTCGGCTACGAACGCCCCCTCTTCGGCGACGAGAGCCTCTACTACCCCAAGAACGACTGCGAGGACCGCTCCATACTCTTCGCCATCCTGGTGCGCGACCTGCTGGGCCTCGACGTGGTGCTGGTGCACTGGCCAGGCCACCTGGCCACGGCGGTGCACTTCCCCGAGGATGTCGACGGCGACTACTTCACCGTCGAGGGCCGACGCTACACCGTCTGCGACCCCACCTACATCGGTGCCGGCGTGGGCGAGACCATGCCCCAGTTCCAGAATGTCAAGGCCCACCTGGTAACGCTATGACGACGAAAGCCCTTCGCCGCAGCATCATGCTCCTGCTGCTGCCCCTGCTTCTCGCCTCCTGCCACCGCAAGGCGGACACTGCCGCTGCGCCTGCCGACAGCTCCCCCGACACCGTCGCCGCCACCCCCGCGCCCGCAGCGGACACCCTCGCCCACGCCTCCGACACCACACATACGCCTTCTATCTCACAGAAGGCCGTACTGCACATCGACACAGCCGAACTGACCCACCTGCGCATCTTCGGCCGCAAACAGAAAACCTTCTACAGTCCCCGCCAGCTCGCCGGCGATTGGGTGCTCGACAACTGGCACATGCACCTCGACAGCAACGGCCACGGCGAACGCTGGAACCCCAAAGAGGACATAACCCGCGACGAACCCGACCGCTTCAACTGGACCATGGACAGCAACCTGCTCTACCTGGAGTTCCTGCTCACCAACGGCGCCATCGTCCCCAAGATGTATGTGGTCACCTTCGTCGACCGCGAGTCCCTTGTCTACCAGAATGCCTACGGCACCGCCTACATGTGGGACCGTCCGGCAGCCAAACCCTGAGGCGTTCGGATTACCGCCGTGCGGCGGCAATTATCTCCGCGTGGTCGAAGGCCAGCGGGGGCAGGGCCGCGAGGGGCCACCAGCGCACCTCGGCGGCATCGTCGCCGGCCACGGGACGGCCGTTCTCCGCGCTTTGCTCTACAAGCTCCACCCTGTACGCCGCCGTCACCGCGCGTCCGCGCGGGTCGCGGCCCGGGGCGCTGTAGACGCCTATGAGGCGGAGGTCGCGCTCGGCGAAGCGCAGGCCCGTCTCCTCCTCCAGCTCGCGCACGGCGCAGTGCTCGATGGTCTCGTCCATCTCCATGAATCCGCCCGGCAGGGCCCAGCAGCCCTTGAAGGGCTCGCCGCCGCGCCGCACCAGCAGCACCTCGCTCCCCGAGCGCACCACCACGCAGTCGGCCGTCAGCATCGGACGCGGATAATCGTATGTGTAAGAACCTTTTTCAGCCATAGTCATCAGGATTGATTCAGGGTGCAAAGATACGTTTTTTCCCCCTTTCCTCGCCATTTTTTTACCATTGGCAACCCGACAGCCGCATAACCCACTGGTTGACAGCCAACAGCGAATGCACACCATTCCCCCGCCCGTCACGCCCCTCCCCCACGCCGTCCGCACCGAATAGGCCCCCAATTCGCCCCTTATTCGGCCCTTCTTATATAGTTCTTATATCGTTCTCATATAGTTCTTATATAGTTC
>CALGCG010000022.1 GCA_937884485.1 uncultured Bacteroidales bacterium | reverse complement strand
ATGCCTCGTGTTTTCTGCTTATGATAACGTTATCCTCTCCTTATTATTGCCTACTGGAGTAATTTTTCTCAATGAGTGGGTAAGGAGAGGGGAAAGAGGGGAGTAAGAGGGGGTGCGAAAAGAGGTCTGGGTTTCAGTGGGTTGGGGGAGGAGTGGAGACGAGGGAAATGGGGGTTGCGGGCAAAAAAAATCGCCGGCGGGTGTCCGTCGGCGAGTGGTATGGGTGAGGTTGGCCGCTCTGACAGGCGTCAGGCGGGGAACTTGCACTGGTAGCGGCGCTCGTATTCCTCGATGAGCATGGGGCGGAAGTCGGGGTGGGCGATGCGTATGAGGTCCTCGGCGCGGTGCTGGAGGGTGCGACCTTTGAGACGTGCGATGCCGTATTCGGTGACGATGTAGTTGACGTCGTTGCGGGTGGTGCTGACGGCGGCGCCGGGGGAGAGGAAGGGTTTGATGCGCGATATGGTGCCGTTGGCGGCGGTGCTGGGCATGGCGATGATGCTTTTGCCTTCTCGGCCCATGGAGGCGCCACGGACGAAGTCGATCTGTCCGCCGATGCCGCTGTATTGCCGCATGCCGATGGTTTCGCTGGCCACCTGGCCCATGAGGTCGACCTCGAGGCAGGAGTTGATGGACACCATGCGGTAGTTTTGTGCGATGAGGACGGGGTTGTTGACGTAGTCGACGGGGTAGAGTTCGATGGTTTCGTTGTTGTCGACGAAGTCGTAGAGTTCGCGTGTGCCCATGATGAAGGTGGCGACGACTTTTCCTTTGTGGATGGTCTTGCGGCTGCCGTTGATGTTGCCGCGGCGCATGAGTTCGGCGACGCCGTCGGAGAACATCTCGCTGTGGATGCCGAGGTCGTTCTTGTCGGTGAGGGCCATGAGGACGGCGTTGGGTATGGAGCCTATGCCGAGCTGGAGGGTGGAGCCGTCGGTGACGAGCGAGGCGCAGTTGCGGCCGATGGCTTTCTCGACCTCGGAGGGTGCTTCGGCGTGGAGTTCGGGCAGCTGGTAGGCGCAGGGGATGATGTGGTCGATTTGCGAGACGTGGATCATGGTGTCGCCGTAGACGAAGGGCATGAGTTCGTTGGTCTCGATGATGACGGAGCGTGCGCGGCGGATGGCGGCGAGGGCGTAGTCGCAGCTGACGCCGAGGGAGCAGTAGCCCTCCTCGTTGGGGGGGGTGGCCTGGAAGACGGCCACTTCGCAGGGTATCTCGTCGCCTATCATTTCGGGCACATCGTGGAAATAGGCCGGGAAGAAGTCGCCTTCGAGGTGGTTCACGGCGTCGCGGGAGTTGCCGGAAAGGAAGTTGGAGACATGGCGGAAATGGCCGTAGCAGCGGGGGTGCAGCAGCTCGTTGTCGCCCAGGGTGGTCATGTGGAAGATGAGCACGTCGTTGTAGTCTTCGCAGTGTTCGGCCATGGCGTGCGGCACCACGCGCGGCACAGCGGCGGCGTGGCCGAGGACTACACAGTCGCCGTCGTGGATGTCTTTGATGGCGTCCACGGCAGTGGAGATTTTTCTTTTATATTCGTCTTTCCAGTTCATTTTTTTACGTGTGGTTTTAGTACAATATGTTGTTGCCTTGTGCGTTGGAGAGAACGGGCTCTCGTGGAAAGGTTTTGCAAAGGTACGTTTTTTTTGTCTGATTTTTGTAAATATTTGGAAAAAAGATTATCTTTGCAGGTGGAGAGAGTGTGGGGGATTTTTTGTAAGTGGTTATCTATTAGAGTAAAGAATAAAGAAAACAAAATAATAAAGAATCGATTTTATGGCAAAGATTGACAAACTGATGGGCAAGGATGCCTACGAGTGGAAGTTCAGCACGGTGGGTGGTGTGACCCGCGTGAACATCGAGACTGGCGCCGATGTGGCCCACTTGAACGAATTGGATCAGAAGCTGTGGACGGTGCTGAGCTGTCCGGTGAGCGGATTGGAGTTTGACGAGAAGACGCTCCAGCTGATGGACTATAACCACGACGGGCGCATCCGTGTGGGCGAAGTGGTCTCCGCCTCGCAGTGGCTCACCAAGGTGCTGAAGGACATGGACTACCTGCTCGACGGCAAAGACAGCATCCATTTCTCGCAGGTGCAGGACGATACCGACGAGGGCAAGGAGGTGCTGGAGAGCGCCAAGCTGATACTCAAGCAGCTGGGTGCCGAGAAGGAGGCGATTACGCTTGGCGATGTGGCGGAGTATATGGCTGGCTACGAGGAGAAGTGCAAGGCCGAGTACACTGCCGCCAATCCCGACCCCTTCGAGCCACCCTACGGCGACAAGAGCGACGACGCCGAGGCTGCCGTGAACGCCCTGCGCGCCAAGATGGCCGACTGGTTCATGCGCTGCAAGCTGGTGCAGTTCGACGAGGAGGCCTCCGGGGTGCTCGACGTGCAGGTGGACAAGATTGCCTCCATCAGCGCCAACAACCTGGCCGACAGCACGGCCGAAATTGCCGACTACCCCCTGGCTCGTCCCAACAAGGAGGCCCTGCTGCCCCTGAACGGCGGCATCAACCCCGCCTGGCAGGGCCAGTTTGCCACGCTGAAGAGCTTGGTGCTCGACGTCGACTTTGCCGGCAAGGACAGCATCAGCGAAGAGGAGTGGAACGGTGTGCTGGCCAAGGTGGACGCCTACACGGCCTGGAAGGCCGCCGGCGAGACGGCGATGAACGAGGCCGTGGCCGAGCAACTGAAGGTGCACTCCGCCGCCATCGAGCCCGTGGAGAAGCTGCTGCGCCTCTGCCGCGACTTCTTCAAGCTGCTGCGCAACTTCGTTGTATTCAAGGATTTCTATAACCGCGCCCCCAATACCGAGGCCATCTTCCAGGCCGGTGTGCTCTTCATCGACCAGCGCAGCTGCGAGCTGTGCGTGAAGGTGAGCGACATGCCCAAGCACCTGGCCACCGCCGGCAAGAGCGGCCTGTACCTGCTGTACTGCCATTGCGTCAGCAAGGTGCTGGGCAAGGAGATGGACATCGCCGCCGCGTTGACCGACGGCGACGTCAAGGACCTGCACGAAGGCAAGAACGCCGTCTTCTACGACCGCGCCGGCAACGACTGGGACGCCACCATCACCAAGATTATCGACAACCCCATCTCCATCCGCCAGGCCTTCTGGAGCCCCTACCGCAAGTTCGGCAACTGGGTGACCGAGAAGATCAGCAAGAACGCCCAGGAGAAGGAGGCCAAGCAGTTTGAGAACATGACCTCCAAGGCCGACCAGACGAGCTCCAGCCTCACCGCCAAGCCCGACGATGCCGCCGCCGCTGCCGCCAAGGCCGACGAAAAGAAGGCTCAGATGTTCGACATCGCAAAGTTCGCCGGTATCTTCGCCGCCATCGGTCTGGCCATCGGCGCCATCGGTGGCGCGCTGGCCGCGCTGGGCGGATTCGTCACTGCCAAGTGGTACAACATCATCCTGCTGGTGGCTGCCATCGTCATCTTCATCTCCGGCCCGTCGATGCTGCTGGCGTGGCTCAAGCTGCGCAAGCGCAACATCGGTCCGCTGCTGAACGCCAACGGCTGGGCCATCAACTCGGTGGTGAAAATCAACACCACCTTCGGCCAGACCCTCACCTCGATGGCCAAGTTCCCGAAGGTGGTGGGCAACGACCCGCTGGCCGACAAGAAGATGGCCTGGTGGAAGAAGTGCCTCATCTGGCTTGCCATTCTGGCCGTCCTGTTCGTCATCGGCTTCCGCCTGGTGGAGCACCGCTGGGTGTGGGAACCCAAGCCCGTGGCTGTGGTTGAAGAGGTTGTCAGTACTGATGCCTCTGCTGGGGAAGCCCCTGTGGCGGCTGACAGCGTCGCTGTGGAAGCTCCGGCTGAAGAAGCGGCACAGGAATGAAGCGCACGGCCTTAGTATTGCTACTGATGCTGACGGCTACCGTACAATCGCAAGAAACACGACCACGGTTCTCCACGTACACCATTGGATGGTGGAACGTGGAGAACCTCTTTGATACGCGCGACGACCCGAAGACCAACGACGACGAGTTCACGCCCGAGGGCGAGAAGCACTGGACGCGGCGCCGGCTGTCAAACAAGGTGAACGGCTTGTACAAGACGCTGGTGATGATGGACCTGCCGGACGTGGTGGGTCTGGGCGAAGTGGAGAACAAGTACGTGCTGAGGGAATTGTGCCAGGGGACGCCGTTGGCCAAGGCCCACTACCGCTACGTGCACTACGATTCGCCCGACCGTCGTGGCATCGACGTGGCCCTCATCTACCGTTCGGACCGCTTCACGGTTACCGCCTCGCACCCTGTGCATGTGAGCGACAGCGCCGACGGCTTCTACACGAGGGACATCCTCGTGGTGGAGGGCGTCACGGCCGAGGGCGACACACTGTGTGTGCTGGTGAACCATTGGCCGTCGAAGAGGGGCGGCGAGGAGGCCGACGCGCGTCGGCTGGAGATAGCGCAGACGCTGCGGACGCTGATGCTCGACCTGAAGAAGAAACATCCGGAGGCTGCCGTTGTCGCCGTGGGCGACATGAACACCACCGCCGACGAGCCGGCCGTGGCCGACGGCATGGGCTTCGGCGACGACAGCGTCAACGCCGACGGCATACGCAACCTCATCCACCGGTTGCCGAACGACTGGGGCAGCCACAAGTACCAGGGCGAATGGCGATACATCGACCAGGTGTTCCTGTTGGCCGACGCCCCGTGGGAGGTGAAGAAGCTGAAGCTGCTGAAGTTCGACCACCTGCTGACCGAGGACAATGGCCAGACGGGCCAGCGCCCCAAGCGCACGCACCGTGGACCCCTGTACGAAGGCGGCCTGAGCGACCACCTGCCGCTGCTGCTGAAGCTGGTGTGTGCAAAATAATTTTGCTCTTTGCAGAAGTTTGTGTATTTTTGCAAATTGTACAGAAAAGAAAGGAAACAATATAGATATGTATAGAACAAATACTTGTGGCGAGCTGAGACTTGCCAATCTGGGACAGACTGTCACCCTTTGCGGGTGGCTGCAGCGTAGCCGCGACTTCGGCGGCATGACTTTTATCGACCTGCGCGACCGCTACGGCATCACGCAGTTGGCCTTCAACATGGAGACCAATGCCGACCTCTGCGAGAAGGCCCGCAAGCTGGGGCGCGAATATGTGCTTCAGGTTACCGGCAAAGTCATCGAGCGCAGCTCGAAGAACACGAAGATTCCCACGGGAGAGATTGAGATCGAGGTCACGGAGCTGAATGTCCTCAACGAGGCCAAGACGCCCCCCTTCACCATCGAGGACCAGAGCGACGGCGGCGACGACCTGCGCATGAAATACCGCTACCTCGACATCCGCCGCAACCCCGTTCGCAAGAACCTCGAGATGCGCCACCGCATGGCCATGCTGGTGAGAAACTACCTGTCGGATAGAGACTTCCTGGAGATTGAGACCCCCATGCTCATCAAGAGCACGCCCGAGGGTGCCCGCGACTTCGTGGTGCCCAGCCGTATGAATCCCGGCGAGTTCTACGCCCTGCCGCAGAGCCCGCAGCAGTACAAGCAGCTGCTGATGGTGGCGGGCATGGACCGCTACTTCCAGATTGTGCGTTGCTTCCGCGACGAGGACCTGCGCGCCGACCGCCAGCCGGAGTTCACGCAGATCGACTGCGAGATGAGCTTCGTGCACCAGGAGGATGTGCTGAACATGTTCGAAGGCCTGGCCAAGCACCTCTTCAAGGAGATGAAGGGCATCGAGTTCGGCCAGTTCCCCCGCATGACCTGGCACGACGCCATGCGCCTCTACGGCAGCGACAAGCCCGACCTGCGCTTCGGCATGGAGTTCAAGGAGGTGACCGACGTGGTCAAAGGTCACGGCTTCGGCCTCTTCGACAACGCCGAGCTGGTGGTCGGCATCGTGGCTGAAGGCTGCGCTGAATATACGCGCAAGCAGCTCGACGCGCTGACCGACTTTGTGAAGCGTCCGCAGGTGGGTGCCGGCGGCATGGTGTACGTCAAATACAACGCCGACGGCTCGTTCAAGAGCTCGGTGGACAAGTTCTACGATGCCGAGGCCCTGAAGGCCGTTGCCGACAAGATGGGCGCCAAGCCCGGCGACCTGATGCTGATTCTCTGCGGCCCCGCCATGAAAACGAGGGTGCAGCTCTGCGCCCTGCGCCTGGAGATGGGCACGCAGCTGGGCCTGCGCGACCCGCAGAAGTTCGCCCCCCTGTGGGTGATCGACTTCCCCCTGCTGGAGTGGGACGAGGAAACACAGCGCTTCTACGCCATGCACCACCCCTTCACGGCTCCCAAGCCCGAGGACGAGGCCCTGCTGGACGACCCGTCGAAGTGGGGCGACATCCGCGCCAACGCCTACGACATCGTCATGAACGGCACCGAGGTGGGCGGCGGCAGCATCCGTATCCACGACCGCACGCTGCAGAACAAGATGTTCCACACCTTGGGCTTCACCGACGAGAGCGCCGCCGCCCAGTTCGGTTTCCTGATGGACGCCTTCACCTATGGTGCTCCGCCACACGCCGGTTTGGCCTTCGGCTTCGACCGCCTGTGCAGCATCTTCGCCGGCGCCGACTCCATCCGCGACTTCATCGCTTTCCCGAAGAACAACGCCGGCCGCGACGTGATGAGCGGCAGCCCCAGCCCCATCGCCCAGGAGCAGCTCGACGAGTTGCAGATAAAGGTTGACCTAAAGGGCTGATATGAAAGCTTTGATACACTCTATGCGCCTCCGCACATTGCCCCTTTCTTTGGCTGGGGTAATGTGCGGTGGCCTTTTGGCATGGGCCACATACGGCAACGGCTGGACGGTTGTGTTGACGATGCTCACGGCTTGCGCCCTGCAGGTGCTGAGCAACCTTAGCAACGAGATGGGCGACCACCTGAGCGGCGTGGACGGCGAGGGTAGGGAAGGCCCCAACTACAGTATGGCCGACGGCGGCCTCAGCGTGAAGCAGATGTGGCGCGCCATCAACGGAACGGTGGTGGTGTGTGCCCTGTGTGGTTTGGCCATGGTGCTGGTCTCATGGAGCGCCGGCATCTTGGCGGCAAGTGCCGATGGGACGACAGGTGCCGGCGCGACGCCGGCGCTCCAAGCCATAGGCGTCCTTCTGCTTGGCGCCGCAGCCATCTGGGCGGCCACGCACTACACCCTCGGCAAGAAACCCTACGGATACCGGGGCCTTGGCGATGTCTTTGTGTTCATCTTCTTCGGCCTGGTGAGTGTGCTGGGCAGCTACTTCGTGGTGGCGCACACCATAGACCTCGTGCCTTGGCTGCTGCTGCCCGCTGTGGGCATGGGATTGCTAAGCGTGGCTGTGCTGAATGTCAACAACATCCGCGATATGCATAGCGACGAGGGCATCCGCAAGACCATCCCGTTGCGCATCGGCGAGCGTCGCGCCCGGTGGTACCAGACCGTCCTGGTGGTGCTGGGAGTGGCGGCCTTTGTGGTGTGCAACCTGTGGTGCCTGCTGCTGGTGCCACTGTTTGCGCTGCACCTCTACGGCGTATGGCATCGCAGGGGCCGGCAACTGGACAAGATGCTGCCGCTGTTGGTGATCGGTACATTCCTGCTGTCGCTCTTGTATACCATCGTGTGGGTCATCGAGTTGGAACTGAGGGCAAAATACGGTTGATTATGGCATACGATTTCGACAAGATAGCCCGCGACTACGACCGCATGAACCGTCTGATGACCCTCGGGCTGGATTGCCGTTGGCGCAAAATCGGGGTGCGGGCTGCCATCCTGCGACACTCCGCACCCCGCGCCCTCGACGTGGCCTGCGGCACGGGCGACATGGCGCTGGAACTGCTGAAGCAGGGCGCCGACGTCACGGGCGTGGACCTCAGCGAGGAAATGATGGCCGTGGCCAAGAGAAAGACCGCAGGCTGGCAGCCTGCGTACCAAGTGGCCGACGCCGAGCATCTGCCCTTCGACGACGCCAGCTTCGACGCCGTCACCTGCGCCTTCGGGGTGCGCAACTTCGTGCACCTGGAGCAGGGTCTCGGCGAGATGGTGCGCGTGTTGAAACCCGGCGGACGGATGGCCATACTGGAACTGGCCACGCCCGACAACCCCTTCATCCGCTTCTTCTACAACATCTACACCCGCCGCATCATCCCCTGGCTGGGCAGCCGCATAGCGGGCAACCGCGAGGCCTATACCTACCTCCCGTCCAGCATCGAGCGCTTCCCCAAGGGCGCGGCCATGGTGGACAAACTGAAGGCCGCCGGCGGACGGACGGTGGAGCAGCAGAAGCTGACCTTCGGGGTGTGCAGGCTGTATATTTTAGTTAAATAGTGTTAAAAACAGACACCCCTTGTAGTACTTTGGCGATTTTCATGTTATATATATATAGTATGATACTTTGGGAAAATAGGGAAAAACAAAGAGGCCGCTGGCTTAGGGCGACCTCCATGTTATTAATCCTAAAACACAAAATGGATGATGACGCTAAAGAAGAATTTTCTGTTCCATTTCGGATGCAAAGATACAACCATTCTTGAAAATGGACACTAACCAAAAGTGGTGATATTGGCAAATAACTAAAAACGAATATATTATGAAGAGATTGCTGATTGCTTTGATGCTTTTTGCCCCGCTGGCATGCTTCGGACAGCAGGTGGAGAAGCTGCAAAAGAAGGTCGCCAAGGGCGACACCGAGGCCATGCGCGAGCTGGCAGCACACTATGAGGCGGGCTACGGCCTGCCTGTAGACACGGCGAAGTCCCTGGAACTCTACCGCCGCGCCGATGCCGCCGGCAACATGGACGCCAAGGGCGACCTTGCACGCCTTACGCTCTACTATTCCTCCCTCGGGAACGACAGCACGGAGTGCTACCGCCTGTCCAAGGCCGCGGCCGACGCCGGCTCGCCCTACGGCACCTACCGCCTGGGCGTCTGCTATCAGCACGGCATAGGTGTGCAGAAAGACTTGAAACGTTTCAAGGAACTGAACGAGAAGGCCATCGCCATGGGATGCGAAGAGGCCCTGACCCTCAAGGGACGCCTTCTTTTATATGGCAGTACGGCCTATCCGCACGATGTGCAGCAGGCTTTCCAATGCCTGAAGAAGGTGAAGGGCGGCACCTGCCACAGCTCCCAATACACCCTGATGGCCGAATACTATCATTTGATGGGCGATGACAAGAGCGCCTTGAAGATGCTCCGCAAGGGTGCTTCATACGGTGAGCCCTTCTCTGCCCTCGGCCTTGCCCGCTACCAGGGCAACGGCTGGGGCATGCCGCAGGACGAACGGGCCGCCCTGGCGGAATTCCGCAGGCTGAAAGAAAAGTATCATGGCGACGCCTTGTTCAAGATCTATGAGGCCCGCGTTCTGGCCTATGCCGCCGACACCACCCTCCACGACAAGGCCATGGCCCTGCGCCTGTTGGAAGAGGTGGGCGACGAACCGGGATATGACAACTACGACTTCATCGCCTACTCCTACATCGCCGGCGAGTTCACCCCTGTGGACACCGCCATGGCCTACCGCTATTGGCTGCGGGGTGTGCGCAAGAAGGATGTGTCGTCCATCGACAATATGTGCCGCTACTTCCAAATCATCGGCAACGCCGACAGCGTGGAATACTATGCCCGCATGGCATACGAGCTGGAGAGCCCCCGTGCCGCCGGGCACCTGGCCACCATGGCCGCCGAGGCCATCGCCATCGACATGCCGGTGGCGTTGCGCTATGCCCTGCAGGGTGCCGCCTGGGGCGACGAGGAACTGCGCGTGGCTGCCGGCCGCACCTATTTTGACATGGACAGCATCGACATCGCCCGCCAATGCTTTGAAATGGCTGTGGCCAACGGCAATAACGATGCCTACGTCTTCCTCTCGGTCATGGCCCGCCAGATTGACGGCAACGAGAAACAGGCTGTCAAATACCTCGAAGAAGGAGGCCGCAAAGGGTCGTCGGACTGCTGGCTGACCCTCGGCTCCTACTATGAGTCGCTCGAGGAACCCAACTTCCGCAAGGCCGCCCAATGCTACGAGAAGGCCGAATACCCGCAGGCCGACTACCAGCTGGGTCGCCTCTGCGTCAACGGCTCGCTCGACACCCTGCCTGCCACCCTCGCCCGCGGCCACCGGCTCCTCCTGCGTGCGGCGCAGGCCGGCAACCGCGACGGCATGTACGCCCTCGGATACGGCTACCAGCAGGGCATCGCCTGCGAGCAGAACCTCGACAGCGCCCTCTACTGGTTCCGCCAGCTGGCCGACCAGAACGACGGCCTCTCCCTCATGCAGCTGGCCATAGCCTATGAGCACGGCCGTGGTGTCGAACCCGACACGGCAATGGCCATGCAGTACTTCCAGCGTGCCGGCGAGGCGGGCGTCAGCGACGGCTACGCCTACCTCGGCGACTTCTATCGCAACGGCACCTCCACCGTCAAGGCCGACTCCGCCCGCGCCTTCGAGCTCTACCAGATGGCCGCCGCCATTGAGTACGACAACGCCGCCGGACTCTACTACGTCGGCGACAGCTACCTCCGCGGCATCGGCGTCCAAAAGGACACCGCCCTGGCCTTGCCCTACTTCCGCGACGCCATCAAAGCAGGCTCCTACCGCTCCATGGCCGTCCTCGGCGACTACTACAACTACGGCTGGCCCGGCGTCGAGCGCAGCGGCGACACCGCGCTGGCCTACTACTTCGAGGCCTCGAAGGGCAACGACCCCCGCGGTGACTACATGATGGGCCGCTACCTGTGGTCGCAGGAAGCCTATCCCCAGGCCTGGAGCTACCTCTCCAGCGCCGCCAGAAACGGCAGCATTGAGGCCTACGTGCAATGCGGCCTGGCCCTGATGGTCGGTGCCGGAGTCGAAGCCGACCCCGCGAAGGGCTATTCGATGCTGAGCGACGTGGCACCGCTCGACGAAGAGGGCAGGGGCTACTACTTCCTCTCGCAAGCACGCCTCTACGGCATGGGCTGCGACGCCGACACCGTCCTCTACCTGCAGCACCTCGACAGCTCCGCCGCCAGGGGCTGCGCCGACGCCATGATGGAAATCGGCAACAACTACGCCGCCGGCGAACTGGTGCCGCGCGACACCGTGAAGACCCTCGAGTGGTACAACCGCGCCGTCGCCGTCGGCTCCACCACCGCCATGAAGCGCCTTGCCGGCAGCCACCAGAGCGGCCAGCTGGTGCCGCTGGACAAGAAACGCGCCGCCGAACTCTACCAGATGGCCGCCGACCGTGGCGACCTCGAAGCCATCTGTCGCCTCGGCCTCTGCTACGAGCAGGGCGAGGGCGTCATCCTCAACAGCCGCAAGGCCTACAACCTCTACATGCAGGCTGCCGACAAGGGGTCCACCTACGGCATCTTCCTCGTGGCCATGTGCTACGTCGAGGGCGTATATGTGAAGGAGGACATGGAGCAGGCCGCCCAATGGTTCCTCAAGGGCGCCGAAGCCGGCGACGTCCGCTGCGCCTACTACATCGGCCAGCTCTACGCCAACGGCGAGGGTGTGAAAAAGAACAAGAAGGAAGCCAAACGCTGGCTCTCCGTTGCCGCCGAGGCCGGCATGGAGGCCGCCGAGCAGGCGCTGAGGGAGTTGTAGGTGTTTTTTCAGTTTTAGTTTTTAGTTTTTAGCATTTGCGTCAAGTGCTGACCACTAAAACTAATAACTAAAACTGAAACAAAAAAAGCGGACCATCGAAGGATGGTCCGCTTTTTTCGTTTCATGTAACCGCTTGTTTACTCCTCAGCGTTCTTTTCGATGGCAAGCTTGCCTCTGTAGTATCCGCATTCGGGACAAACGTGGTGGTACATTACTTGTGCGCCGCAATTGCTGCAAGTGGTCAGCTGAGCGCTCTCCAACGCATCGTGCGTTCTTCTCTTGGCCGTTCTGGTCTGGGAGAATCTGTGTTTTGGATGTGGCATATTATTACTTTTTTAATTATTTTATTTCAGCTTCTTAAGGGCTTCCCAGCGAGGGTCAATCTCATCGCTTTCCGTCTCTCTCTCTTCGTCCTCGTCGGTGATGTATTTGGTCACCTCTGGGTCGCATTCTCCGTCGGGGTGGATATGCTGCATGGGTATGCGTACGGCCACATACTCGTACAGCCATTGTGCAAGGTCGATCTCAAAGGCGCTCTCCGGCAGCACGACGACATCCTCGTCGTCGGTCGTCTCGGTGTCGCTGAAACGGACGCACAGGTGCTCCTCGCCCTCGATGGGAACCACCAGGTCCCCCAGGCAACGGTCGCACATCGTGGTCACCTCCCCCTTAAGGGTGAAAGTGAACATCAGCATGTGCTCCATGCGCTCCATTTTCGCTTCGATTTCTACCTTTCCTCCACGGATTTCATCGTTTTTCCATTCGTCAAAGAACTCGTCGGTCAGGGTGTAGGAATAATTGTATCTACCTGGTTTTAAACCGCTAAACCGTATTGTCATATCTTCTTTCGTACCCATATTCACACTCCTATTGAGTTTGCAAAGATACGAACATTTTTTGAACTGACAAAAAAAATCTTATTTTCTTTGCGTTTTTATGCGTGAATGTATGTTTTTTTGCGCTATTTCATAAAAAGTTTGTATCTTTGCAAATTAAAATTAAAGTAATGGAGTTCGTAATTGGTATCATCTGTGGTGTCTTGCTGTCGCTCTTCTTTAGTTTGGGCCCGGCATTTTTCTCGTTGATACAGAATAGTATACATCATGGATTCCGCAAGGCTGTCTTTTTTGCTGCCGGTGTCAGTCTCAGTGATGTGATTATTGTTCTTCTGATGCTTACTGTGCTTTCAAACCTTGATTTGAATGCCCTTTTGCACAATGTTTACGTCTCTATTATTGGCGGTTTGGCCACATGTATCTTTGGCGTTTTGACCTACAGGAGCAAGGTGAAATCCGCCGCCAGTGCCGACAATCGTCTCAAGTTTAGTACCGAGCAGGTGACGCGGCGGTGGGAACTCATGCTGAAAGGTTTCCTGCTCAATGTGCTGAACCCCCTTATTTGGCTCTATTGGGTTTCCATCATCACTTTCCTCTCGGCCGAGATGGAGCTCGCTGTCGCAGAGCGCTACTATTTCTTCATCGGCATGCTTTTGGCTGTGTTCGGCACAGATGTCCTCAAATGTCGCCTTGCCGCCATGCTGCAACATTGGTTCACTGCCCGTATCATGAATATCTTCAACAAGATTACGGGTATCATTCTTATTGCCTTCTCGTTCTATCTTGTCATATCGATGATTGTCTACCAGACCAAAGGCGAGGAGGCTGCTCCGCAGAACATACAGAAAACGGGTATCGTGCAGAAAGTGCATGATTTGATGCGACGTGATTCGAGCGACAAAGCGATTGAAAAAATGGACACCGCCTACATCACGCTTTTGCCTGATTCGATGGTGTCCGACTCGCTGCTCGACAGCGCCGGGACAGCGGATAGTCTCCCGGCTGCCGAGTAATATAAATAATTCCTAATATACAACCTTGACGGGCCTGGAGCCCTCCGGGCAGACCACGTAGATGCCGTGGCAGGGCAGTGCCACATATCCGCCACGGCTTTCGGCTACGCGGCGTCCCATGGCATCGCTTATGGAGAAGCGTTCGCCGCTGGTGTTCCCAATCACGAGGCCGCCCGTAGTCACGCTGATTGACGCCGTTGTTGCGTCGTCGGTCGTGGCAATGCCTATCTGGGGCTCCTCGTCGCAATGCTCCACAATGTCGTTGCCTGTCCAGCCATTGGCGGACGAGTAGGCGTCGGAGCTGTGGCAAGGCACCAGAATGGTGAAATCCTCAAGCGACTGGAAGGCGTTCACGCCCAGCACGGGAGGATTCTCTGCCCGCACCTCGAGGGTGTCCATCGACAGGCAGTTCTGGAAGGAGGTGCCGCCGATCATGGTGAGGGACGAAGGCAGCACGATGCGCTCCACCTGGTTGCAGTTCTCGAAAGCGCCGTTGGCGGTGCCCACGGTCCCTTCGGCCACCGTCAGGGTACCGGTGCGGCTGGGCTGGGCGCGGATGGCGTAGCGGTTCAGGTAGAGTATGCCGTCGTCGCTCCAGTTTTCCGGGTTGGAGTAGAAGGCGCAGTCGCTGAAGGCTCCGAGACCTATCTGCGTCAGCCCGTCGGGCAGTTCGACGCTCGCCAGCGCGGTGCAGAAGGCGAATGCCATCTGGCCGATGCTGGTCACGCCGGCGGAAATCTCCACGGCCGTCAGGGCGTCGCACAGCATGAAGGCGCGCGCCTCAATCTCGGTGACGTTGTAGGTCGTCCCCGTCTCGTCGGTCACGGTGGCAGGAATCTGCAGTGCGCCGGAGGGCGGTGTCTTCGAGTCCCAGTTGGGGTTGACTACTTTGACGTTGGCCGTGCCTGCGATGACGGTGTAGTACAGGTACTGCCCTGTGGGAGCCTGTGCCCTAAAATCGAATGCCCTCGCCGCGGTGGCGGCGAGGAGCATTCCTATAATAAGTATTCTTTTCATGAGCTGTTACTTGTTTATGTCCACTCCCCGGGCGGCGAAAAGCAGTTCCATCATGCGGATGGCCGAGGTGCTGACGGGGGTGCCGGGGCCGAAGACGGCGGCCACGCCGGCCTTGAAGAGGAAGTCGTAGTCCTGCGGCGGGATGACACCGCCGGCGACGACCATGATGTCCTCGCGGCCCAGCTTCTTGAGCTCTTCGATGACCTGCGGCAGCAGCGTCTTGTGGCCTGCGGCCAGCGAGCTGGCACCGAAGATGTGCACGTCGTTCTCCACGGCCTGCTTGGCGGCCTCGGCGGGAGTCTGGAACAGCGGACCCATGTCCACGTCGAAGCCCATGTCGGCGTAGCCCGTGGCCACCACTTTGGCGCCGCGGTCGTGGCCGTCCTGGCCCATCTTGGCCACCATCACGCGCGGACGGCGTCCTTCCATCTTGGCAAACTTGTCGGTGAGTTCCTGTGCGCGCTTGAAAGCGTCGCTCTCTTTGGTCTGACTGCTATACACGTTGCTGATAAGGTTGATTTTGGCTTTGTAACGGCCGTAGACTTTCTCCAGGGCGTAGCTGATTTCACCCAGCGAGGCGCGCTTGCGGGCGGCGTCGATGCTGAGCTCCAGCAGGTTGCCTTCGCCGGTGCGGGCGCACTCGGTCAGGCGGTCCAGGGCGGCGTTGACGGCCTCGGTGTCGCGCTCGGCGCGGAGTTTCTTCAGGCGCTCGATCTGGGCGTTGCGCACGGCGGTGTTGTCGATTTCGAGGGTCTCGATGGGGTCCTCGTGGTCGAGGCGGTATTTGTTGATACCCACGATGGTGTCCACGTTGGAGTCGATGCGGCTCTGCTTGCGGGCCGAAGCCTCCTCGATGCGCATCTTGGGCACGCCGCTCTCGATGGCTTTGGCCATGCCGCCGAGTTTCTCCACTTCCTGGATGTGGGCCCAGGCCTTGTGGGCTATCTCGTGGGTGAGGGTCTCGATGTAGTAGGAACCGGCCCAGGGGTCGACCACGCGGCAGATGTTGGTCTCCTCCTGGAGGTAGATCTGCGTGTTGCGGGCGATGCGGGCGCTGAAGTCCGTGGGCAGAGCGATGGCCTCGTCGAGGGCGTTGGTGTGGAGGCTCTGGGTGTGGCCCAGGGCGGCGCCGAGGGCCTCGATGCAGGTGCGGGCCACGTTGTTGAAGGGGTCCTGCTCCGTGAGGCTCCAGCCGGAAGTCTGCGTGTGGGTGCGCAGGGCCAGGCTCTTGGGGTTCTTGGGATTGAACTGGCTGACAATCTTGGCCCACAGCATGCGGGCGGCGCGCATCTTGGCAATCTCCATGAAGTGGTTCATGCCCGAGCCCCAGAAGAAGCTCAGACGCGGGGCGAAGTCGTCGACGCTCATGCCGGCCTTCACACCTGCGCGCAGGTACTCAAGGCCGTCGGCCAGCGTGTAGGCCAGCTCGATGTCGGCCGAGGCACCGGCCTCCTGCATGTGGTAGCCGGAGATGGAGATGGAGTTGAACTTCGGCATGTGCTTCGAGGTGTACTCGAAGATGTCGGCGATGATTTTCATGCTCGGCAGGGGAGGGTAGATGTAGGTGTTGCGCACCATGAACTCCTTGAGGATGTCGTTCTGGATGGTGCCCTGCAGCTGCTCCTGCGGCACGCCCTGCTCTTCGGCGGCGATGATGTAGAAGGCCAGGATGGGCAGCACGGCGCCGTTCATGGTCATGGAGACGGACATCTTGCCCAGGTCGATCTGGTCGAAGAGAATCTTCATGTCGAGGATGCTGTCGATGGCCACACCGGCCTTGCCGACGTCGCCCACCACGCGCTCGTGGTCCGAGTCGTAGCCGCGGTGCGTGGCCAGGTCGAAGGCGCAGGAGAGGCCTTTCTGGCCGGCGGCGATGTTGCGGCGGTAGAAGGCGTTGCTCTCCTCGGCGGTGGAGAAGCCGGCGTATTGGCGGATGGTCCACGGACGCATCACATACATCGTGCTGTACGGGCCGCGCAGGAACGGCACTATGCCGGCGGCGTAGTTCAGGTGCTCCATGCCCTCGAGGTCTTTCTTGCCGTAGACGGGCTTCACATCGATCTGCTCTGGAGTCTTCCAGTTTTTCTCAATATGGTTCTCTTTTTCCCATTTCTCGAACGATTCGCGCCCTTTTTCCACGGCGCGGAAGTCGACTTTTGAAAAATCAGGTCTCATTATCAGTCTTTTATTGTTGAATCAATCATTAACTTTAAAGTGCAAATATAGTAAAAATATTTAAAATGCAAAAACTTTTCTTCGCCTGAGTGTTTTTAGCCCGACTTTTTCCCTCCTTCGGGCGCCCTTTTCCCGCCCCCTTGCGGCCGTCTTTTTTCCACCCCTCGCAGCCGCCCCGTTTTCGAGTATGGTTTACCCTGCGTCCGTGAGGTGCAAACTCCCGGTTAACCACCTACCAACTCCCTACCAACTCCCTACCAACTCCCACCGCGGTGGGATTTAGTAGGGCTGTGAATGGTAGAAAAACACCCGATTTAACGCTTGTTAACAAAATCCGTATCTTGTTTATGGGAGTTTCCTATGTGCTTTTTCCGGGATGGAATTGTTCGTTTGTCGATATGTTCTGGAGACCTTTTCCGGGCATGTCACAAAAATAATTTTGTCAATATTTAAAAAAGTTGTATTTTTGCAGTTTGAAACAGAACGCTTATTATAGACTATAAATAATGATAAATATCACATTACCTGACGGTTCGGTACATCAGCACGAGGCTGGTGTCACCCCTCTCGATATAGCAAAAAGCATCAGCGAGGGCCTTGCACGCAACGTCCTTGCTGCCAAAGTGAACGATAAGGTGACGGAACTCTACCGTCCTATCAACGAGGATGCCACCGTGCAGCTGCTCACCTGGAACGACGAGGAGGGCAAGGAGACTTTCTGGCACACCTCGGCCCACCTGCTGGCTTCGGCCATCGAGCTGCTCTACCCGGGCGTGAAATTCGGCTTCGGCCCCGCCATCGAGAACGGCTTCTACTACGACATCGACTTCATGGACTACCAGGTCTCCAGCGAGGACTTCCCGAAAATCGAGAAGAAGATGATGGAGCTGGTGCAGGCCAAGACCGCCATCACGCGCCGCGAGGTGACCAAGGCCGAGGCCATAGACTTCTTCACCAAGAAGGGCGACGAGTACAAGCTGGAGCGCATCAGTGAGCTCAACGACGGCGAAATCAGCTTCTACGACAGCGGTGCCTTCACCGACCTCTGCCGCGGCCCGCACCTGGTGGACTTCAGCGCCATCAAGGCTGTGAAGCTCCTCTCGCTGGCCGGCGCCTACTGGCGTGGCGACGAGAAGCGCAAGCAGCTCACCCGCGTCTACGCCATCTCCTTCCCCAAGAAGAAGGAGCTCGACGAGTACCTGACCATGCTCGAGGAAGCCAAGAAGCGCGACCACCGCAAGATTGGCAAGGAGATGGGCCTCTTCATGTTCAGCGACATGGTGGGCAAGGGCCTTCCCATCTGGCTGCCCAAGGGCACCGACCTGCGCCTGCGCCTGCAGGAGTACCTGAGTCGCATCCAGAAGCGCTACGGCTACAAGCAGGTCATCACCCCGCACATCGGCGGCAAGCAGCTCTACGTCACCAGCGGCCACTGGGACCACTACGGCGCCGACTCCTTCCGCCCCATCACCACCCCCGAGGAGGGCGAGGAGTACCTGCTGAAGCCCATGAACTGCCCGCACCACTGCATGATCTACAAGAACGAGCCCATGAGCTACAAGGACCTGCCGCTGCGCATCGCCGAGTTCGGCACCGTCTACCGCTACGAGCAGAGCGGCGAGCTCCACGGCCTCACGCGCGTGCGTTCATTTACTCAGGACGACGCCCATATCTTCTGCCGCCCCGACCAGGTGAAGGAAGAGTTCATCAAGGTGATGGACATCATTGCCATCATCTTCAAGGCTTTGAACTTTGAAAACTTCGAGGCGCAGATTTCGCTCCGCGACCCCAACAATACAACCAAATACGTCGGCACCGACGAGAACTGGGCCAAGGCCGAGCAGGCCATCGTCGAAGCCTGCAAGGAGAAGGGTCTCCCCGCCCGCGTGGAGCTGGGCGAGGCCGCCTTCTACGGTCCCAAGCTGGACTTCATGGTCAAGGATGCCATCGGCCGCCGCTGGCAGCTGGGTACCATCCAGGTGGACTACAACCTGCCCGAGCGCTTCGGCCTCGAATACATCGGCTCCGACGGCCAGAAGCACCGCCCGGTGATGATCCACCGCGCCCCCTTCGGCTCCATGGAGCGCTTCTGCGCCGTGCTCATCGAGCACACCGGCGGCAAGTTCCCGCTGTGGCTCACTCCCGACCAGTTCATGATTCTGCCCGTCAGCGAGAAGTACATCGACGAGGCCCGTGCCATGAAGGCCCGCCTCGAGGACCTCGGCCTGCGCGGCACCATCGACGAACGCAGCGAGAAAATCGGCCGCAAGATCCGCGACGCCGAACTGGCCAAAGTGCCCTTCATGCTCATCCTGGGCGAGAAGGAAGTGGCCGACGGCACCGTCAGCGTCCGCCGTCAGGGCGCCGGCGACCTCGGCAGCATGACGCCCGAGGCATTCGCCAAAATCATCGAGGATGAGATTGCCGAAGTGATGAAATAGGAAATAATTAATATAGGAGAACCAAGTTATAGCAGCACCTTTCAAACCCCTCCCTGTAGGGAACAACAACCGGAACCGCGGCCCCGTCCGCAAAGAGCCTGAGCACCTCATCAACGAGCGCATCGACGTGCCGATGGTGCGTGTGGTAGGCGATGGCATGGAACCCGCCATCATGAACACCAAGGAGGCCTTGCGCCGCGCCTACGACCAGGGACTCGACCTGGTGATGATCTCGCCCACCGCCAACCCGCCGGTGTGCAAAATCATCGAGTACCAGAAGTTCCTCTACGAGCAGAAGAAACGCGAGAAGGAACGCAAGGCCAACTCGAGCAAGATTGTCATCAAGGAGATACGTCTCAGCCCGCAGACCGACGACCACGACTTCGAGTTCAAGCTCAACCACGCCATCCGTTTCCTCAAAGAGGGCAACAAGGTGAAAGTCGACGTGTTCTTCCGCGGCCGCAGCATCGTCTACAAGGAGCAGGGCGAGCAGCAGCTGCTGAAGTTCGCCGAGGCGCTGCTGGAATACGGCAAGCCTGAGCAGATGCCCCGCCTCGAAGGCAAGCGCATGCTCATGATCATCGCCCCGAAAAAGTGAAATCCAAGTATATCAATATATAGTCTAACTTAAAAAAACAGTAAAGTAATGCCTACAATGAAAACCAAGTCCGCTGCCAAGAAGCGTTTCACCTTCACCGGCACCGGCAAAATCAAACGCAAGCATGCTTACCACAGCCACATCCTGACCAAAAAGGAGACGACTCAGAAGCGTAACCTCGACCACACTGCTCTTGTGAGCTGTGACGACGAGAAGCGCGTCAAGAGAATGTTGCTTGCCTAAGTGATTTAACAGGAGTTATTAACCATTGTTACAGAGCAAACAAGTGCAGCAGGCCTTTAAAAATTCTGAATTCACTATTCTCAATTGCCGAGCTGCCGCCTGAACGAAAAACAAATTAAAACAAATCTATGCCAAGATCAGTCAATGCAGTTGCTTCAAGAGCACGCAGAAAGAAAATCCTCAACCGCACCAAAGGTTACTGGGGAAGAGGTAAAAACGTATGGACCGTCGCTAAGAACAAATGGGAAAAGGGTCAGACCTACGCCTACCGCGACAGAAAGAACAAAAAGCGCGAATTCCGCTCGCTGTGGATCAACCGTATCAATGCCGGTTGCCGCATCAACGGTATCTCGTACTCTGTTTTTATGGGCGAACTTCACAAGAACAACATCGAGCTTAACCGCAAAGTGCTTGCCGACCTCGCTATGAACAATCCCGAGGCTTTCAGCGCCGTTGTGAAGATGGTAAAGAAATAAAGCTATTAACCTGTAAAAAATCTATTTGTCATGGGAAAAACTGAATTAATGCAATATGTAGAGAATTTGGTGGAGCGCAAAGAGTTCCCCGAGTTCAAGGCTGGCGATACCATCACTGTCCATTACAAGATTAAGGAAGGAAACAAAGAGAGAATCCAGAACTTCCAGGGCGTTGTGCTGCAGCGCAGTGGAAGCGGAGCTACTGAGACCTTTACTGTCCGCAAGATCGCTAACGGCGTCGGAGTGGAGCGTATCTTCCCCTTCGCCAGTCCGTTCATCGAGAAGATTGATGTCAACAAGCATGGTGCTGTGCGCCGCGCCCGCATCTTCTATCTCCGCGACCTCACCGGTAAGAAAGCCCGTATCAAGGAGAAACGCCACTAATGGTTGTTCTCTTTGCGATATGCTTGGAATCTGGGAGCATCCTCACAAGGGATGCTTCCTTTTTTTTCTTGTTTTATTGTATAAAAAGTTGTATCTTTGCAAAAGACAGGATGTTTGTATTTCATTGCAAGTGATAGATTATAAATAAGTTATTCCGAAAAAAGATGAAAAAGATTCTTGCGATTATCGCCCTGGTGGCTACGGTTTTTGTTTCTTGCGGCAAGGACGAGAGCGACGGAAACAGTGACAATATCTCCCAGAAACTTCTCGGGAAATGGATTGACGCCGAACACGATGGTCTCCCTGCTCCAACCAACGAGAAGTGGGTCATCACGTTCATCTCCGATACCAACGCCATTATCAGCACCTCGCGTGCCGAGTTTACCGAAGAGATGGAGATGTGGGATGCTTACAGGACATGCAGTGTCACTGTCGATGACGATGTCGTCACCCTCGCTTACTTCCCTAACAAACAGTTCAGGGTGGTATTTGAATATAAGATTAAATCCATTACAGACAACGAGTTCCAGGCGTACTCCGTTCAGACGATATACTCCAATGGGCAGGTGATGGCGAGCCGCGAGTTGGATATCAAGTATGTCAAGGTGCCGGAGGATTACCGCGAGGCGATTCTCGGCGTGTGGGAAGGCCACGTCACCAGCTTGGAGTCGGAGCATGACGACGGCGAGTACCATCGCTGGGAATACCTGGACGACGGCACCTACCGCTACTATGACCAGATCGATGGGCAGTGGCAGCTGCACGGCAATGTCTTCAACGCTTATTTTGTCGATGGCAACCTGCTCTGCACACGTTGGAAGGATTCCGGAGAGGGTGAGGTGGAGCTCCGCGAGTGGTGGGAGATTGCCTCGATAGAAGATGGCAGAATGGATTGGACGGCACTGCGCAGACGTGAGGACGGCACTACCTACACGGCCACATTCAGCATGACCAAGGTCCAATGAGGAATAAACGAATGCCGACGGCATTGAAAAAAACAAATATGTCGCTATGAGCAAAAGAATACTTTTTGTCTGCCACGGCAATATCTGTCGTAGTCCTATGGCCGAGTTCGTCTTCAAGCGTTTGGTGCGCCGTGCCGGCCTGGAAGGAGAGTTCGAGGTCGAGTCGGCTGCCACAAGCGATGAGGAGGTGGGCAATCCCGTCTATCCCATGGCCAAGCGTACCCTTGCGGAGCACGGCATCGGATGCCCGGGCAAGACGGCCCGCCAGCTGACCCCCGACGACTATGACCGGTTCGACATGCTCATAGGCATGGATTCGGCCAATCTGCGCAATATGGAACTCCTTTTTGGCGGCGACCCCGACGGCAAGCTCTCCTTGCTGCTTGACCATACTCCCGCAAGCGACACAAGCCACCATGACCGCGACGTCTCCGACCCGTGGTATACGCGCAAATTCAACGTGGCATGGGACGACATCAATACCGGTTGCACGGCGCTGTTTGAAAAACTGACGGCAGATGACGACTGAGCCGGCGGTGGACTTTGAGCAGGTCGAAGCCCTGGGTGTTTCCCGCCAGGCCTACGACGAGGTGCTCGACATTCTGGGCCACCAACCTTCCATCGACGAATTGTCGACACTCCTCGCCATGTGGGAGAGCAACGGCAAGCAACAGAGCCTCTACGGATGGCTCCGGGGGCAGCATCATGTGGTGGAACGCGACGAATATCTCTACACCGGCACTGCGGACCACCGCTCCATACGCGAGCCCAAGGTCAAAGAATGCCTCGACATTGCGCGGCAACTGCTGGCGGATGCCGGGAAGAGGATGGAGGGCTGCACCCGGCGGCAGTCGCAGCCCGCTGGCCACAGCCCGCTCTCCACGGGCATGCTGCTCTACATGGTGGGCAATGTGAGCAGTGAGTTCGTCGACTCGGAGTATGCACGCCGCTGCCTCCACATTGTGGACGACCCTATGGCCGCCTCGGGACATGGCGAGGACAGCGTGTACATAGAAATGATACTCTCCGCCCTCACCGCTGCCGACATGCTTGCCGCCACGGCCCCCATAGCCGAGGGAGGGCTATTCTGCTCCCTGCTCCGTTTCACCGCCCCCCTGGGCTACGACATCCTTGCGCCGCGCGAGGTGCGCCTCGATGCCTTCCTCTTCGGCGAGGAGGCCGGCCGCTACCTTGTGGCACTGCCTGAAAGCCAGGATGATGCTTTCCTTCTCAAGATGGACGAGGCGCGCCTCAACTGCTGCTTCCTTGGCCGAAGCACCAAGAACCGCATTCTCGTCGACGGCTTCGATTTCGGCGCCGTCAGCCAGTTTGTCCGTCCGTAGCCAGCCCCTCGGAAAAGGGGGGTGCGGAGCACGAGAGGAGTGCAAAAACGGAAAAAATGCCAAATTGTATGTGCCTAAGGTCCCCGAAGGGGGCTTTTTTAGTATAAAATACAGGGAATGAGAGTGCTATTGTCCGTACAATCTCCCTATCAACTCCCTACCAACCCCCTACCAACTCCCACCATGGTGGGAGTTGGTAGGGGGTTGGAGGGGTCATGGTAGAGGGAAAAATGCCAAATGGATGCCATCGGGTCGAAGGGGCGGTTGGGGGGCTGTCGGGAGGGGAGGGGGAGGCTGTTGATAAGTTGTTGTGGCGGGTGTCGTTTTTTTTGCGTATTTTTGCATTTTACTTTAAAGTAATATAAAAACTAAAAAACATGACTTTGAGAGAATTGAGAAAGAGAATGAGGCTGACGGCGGTGTGCGTTGCCGTAGCGTTGGCCTTTGCCGGATGTTCCGGCGGCGGCCCGGAAGCCGTGGAGTTGAGCAAGGAGGCCGACCTGGCGGGGCTGCATGTGGGCAGCACGGCGGGTTCGATATACGAGATGATGCTTTCGAAGCGCACCGACATCACGCTGTCCAGCTTCAACGCCCCGAGCGACGACGTGGAGGCGCTGGTGACAGGCAAAGTGGATGTGATGGTGGAGGACGACTTCTTCATTTCGCCCGAGGAGATGACGCGCCTGGGTATCAAGCGGGCTTTCTTCGGCGAGACGAGGTTCCCGGTGGCCTATGCTTTCCGCAAGGGCGATGCGGCCACTGCGCGGGTGCGCGAGAGTTTGAGCGCGTTCCTCGACTCGCTGCGCACTACAGGCGAGCTGCAGGCGCTGTACGACCGCTGGTTCCTGTGCGACACCCCGTCGCGCGTGCCGATGCCTGAGTTGGGACCGGTCGCCGAGGGCAAGCCCATCGTGGTGGGCAACGTCCAAAACATACCTCCCATCGGTTTCCCCGTCGGCAAGGAGTGGCACGGTTTCGACCCCGAGGTGATGCAGCGCTTCAGCCGCTATGTGGGTCGTCCGGTGGAGTTTATCCATGTGCCCTTGACGTCGGCCACCACGGCGCTGCAGTCCGGCAACATAGACATCCTGTGCGGTGGCATCTTCGTCACCGAGGAACGGCAGAAGACCATCGACTTCTCGTCGATTGCCTACTACGCCTACCCGGGTTACTTCGTCAAGGCCGATGGCGCTGGCCAAGCCCAGCTGAACTTCTGGGAGCGCCTCGGCCAGACGGTGCACAACAACCTCGTGGTGGAGGAACGCTGGCGCTATATTGTTGAGGGCTTGTGGGAAACGGTGAAGATATCGTTCCTCTCCATCCTGCTGGGTTCGCTGCTGGGCGCGGGAGTGTGCTGGATGCGGATGAGCCGTCGCCGCTGGGTGAGCCAGACGGCGAAAGCGTACATCAGCCTGATGCGCGGCATACCGATGCTGGTGTTCCTGATGATTATGTTCTACGTGGTGCTGGCTGGCACGGGCCTGAGTGCCACGATGGTGGCGGTTGTGGCGTTTGCAATGAACTTTGCCGCCTACGTGAGCGAGATGTTCCGCACGGCCATAGAGTCTGTCGGCAAAGGGCAGACCGAGGCGGGACTGGCCATAGGCTTCACCCGTTGGCAAACATTCTTCTACATTGTCGCCCCTCAGGCGTTGCGTAGCGTGATGCCTGTATACAAGGGCGAGGCGGTGTCGCTGGTGAAGAATACTTCCATCGTTGGATATATTGCCATTCAGGACCTTACGCGCGCCAGCGACATGATACGCAACCGCACCTTCGATGCCTTCTTCCCCCTGCTGCTTGTCACGGTGCTCTATTTCCTGATTGCCTGGCTGCTGGGCAAACTGCTTGACTTAACCGTTAAAAAAACCATTAAGAAATGATTACAATCAAACACCTCAGCAAAAGATATATCAATCCTGACGGCACTGTATTCGAGGTGCTTAAGGATGTCAACTGCGAAATCAACCCTGGTGAAGTCATCAGCATCATAGGCCCTTCGGGCACGGGCAAGAGCACCTTCCTGCGTGCAATCAACCTGTTGGATCCTCCTTCGGGGGGCGAAATCATGGTCGACGGCGAGAACATCCTTGCCAAGGGATACCCCCTCAACAAGTTGCGTCAGAAGATGGGCATGGTTTTCCAGAGTTTCAACCTCTTCGACCATTTGAGCATACTCGACAATGTCACTTTTGCCCCGATGAAGCTGCATGGCCTTTCGCGCCGGCAGGCCGAGGAAGAAGCTGTGGCCATGTTGCGCAAGGTGGGAATGGCGGAGAAGGTCAATGCGATGCCTTCCGACCTCTCGGGTGGACAGAAGCAGCGCGTGGCTATAGCCCGCTGCCTGGCCATGCATCCAGAGGTGATTCTCTTCGACGAGCCGACGTCGGCGCTGGACCCCACCATGGTGGGCGAGGTCCTCAGTGTGCTCCGCCAGTTGGCAGCCGAGGGTATGACGATGCTCATCGTCACCCACGAGATGAAATTCGCTCGCGACGTGAGCACGCGCATCTTCTTTATGAACGAGGGTATCATCTATGAGGATGGCACTCCGCAGCAGATCTTTGAAAATCCGGTACACAGCGCAACGAAAGCTTTTGTGCAGCGTATTCGCAAAGAGGTCTTTGAGGTCGACGGCCCCGATTTTGACATGCTGGGAATGCGTTCGCGGATAGACGGTTTCTGCAACAAGTATCACATCGCCTCGGTGTGCGATCCGGTAGGCCGCATCATCGAGTTGATGACCACAAAGGTTGCCCCTGGCAACTATCCGTTTACGCTGCGACTGACGTACAGCGAGCTGAACGATGTGGCTTCCCTTGACTATATGAAAGAGAAAACCGAGACGTCGCCGTTGCAGGGCGATGGGGTCAGCCACCAGGTGCTGGATGAGTTGCGCGCGCTGAGTAAGGACATTGTGGAAGAACCCACTGCACGTGGATTCAGGGTTAAGTTCATATTGTAGATCCACTCCCCCAAAAGAATACATCCTATGGCCAAAAAAACTGATGCAGAATCGCCGTTGATGAGGCAGCATGCGGAGCTGAAGAAGAAATTCCCGGATGCCATGCTGTTGTTTCGTGTGGGCGATTTTTATGAAACTTTCGGCGAGGATGCCCGCAAAGCCTCTCAGGTGCTGGGCATCACGCTGACGCGCAAGGCAGCCGGTGCAGGTACCTATACCGACCTTGCGGGGATACCGTATCATGCAGTCGAGCAGTATCTCCCCCGCTTGGTGCGTGCCGGCATGCGGGTGGCAATATGCGAACAGCTGGAAGACCCCAAGTCGGTGAAAGGCCTCGTCAAGCGCGGCATCACAGAGTTGGTGACGCCGGGAGTGGCGTATAACGATATGGTGCTGGAGGTGAAAGAAAACAACTTCCTTTGTGGCCTTCATATCACTGACAAGGTGCATGGTATCAGTTTTTTGGATGTGTCTACGGGCGAGTTCTATGTGGCTCAGGGCGACCTGAACTACATCGACAAACTGCTCACCAATTTCCATCCCTCGGAGCTGGTGGTGCAGCGTAAAAAGTTGCGCTGGTTCCAGGAGCATTTCTCTGAAAAATATTATACCAACACGTTCGACGATTGGGTTTTTGCCCCCGATTTTGCCAACGAGTTGCTTCTGAAACAGTTCGGTACGTCATCGTTGAAGGGGTTTGGCGTGGAAGACCTGGACATGGGTATCATAGCTGCCGGCGCGGTGCTCTACTACCTGCAGGACACGCAGCATGACCGCACGCAAAACATCACCCACTTGAGTCGTGTCGAACGTGATCGCTACGTATGGCTGGACCGCTTCACGGTACGCAATCTGGAACTGGTTTCATCGCCCAACGACAATGCTCGCACGCTGCTTGATGTATTGGATCAGACACTTACACCGATGGGCAGCCGACTGTTGAAACGGTGGGTGCTGATGCCTTTGAAGGATATCTCCGCGATAGAGGAGCGTCTCAGTGTGGTGGACTGTCTGCTGCGCGACGGAGAGCTAAGGCAGCATTTGCAAATGTGTGTCAAAGAGATAGGCGATCTTGAACGTTTGGTCACCAAGGCGGCGGTGGGACGTATAAACCCTCGCGAGATGCTGCAGTTGAAACGTGCCTTGGATTCCGTGGGTCGAGTGAAAACACTTTGCGCATCGACCCAGGGTGCGTTGGCCAGTCTCGGCGAAAGGCTTAATCCGTGTTCCTCGCTGGCGGAGCGTATTGGTCGTGAGATACAGAATGAGCCCCCAGCCAAGGTGGAAAAGGGTGGCGTGATAGCCGCCGGGGTGAGCGCAGAGTTGGACGAATTGCGTTCCATGGCGGGGTCGGGAAAGGATTACCTCCTTGCGCTGCAGCAACGCGAGAGCGAAGCCACCGGCATTCCTTCGCTCAAGATAGGTTTCAATAACATATTCGGTTATTATTTCGAAGTATATAATACCCACAAGGACAAAGTGCCCGAGGAGTGGACTCGTCGGCAAACACTGACCAATGCGGAGCGCTACATCACCCCTGAACTAAAAGAATACGAAGATAAAATATTAGGTGCCGAAGAACGTATGCTGGCGCTTGAGACCCAGCTTTTTGCCCAGTTGATGATGGCAGTGACGGAGTTTGTGCAGCCGATACAATATGATGCCCAGCTCATTGCAAAGATTGACTGCCTGCAGAGTTTCGCCGAGGTGGCGCTGGTGGGTGGCTATTGCAGGCCGGAGTTGACGGAGGAGAACAAGTTGCTCATCCTTGAAGGCCGTCATCCGGTTATTGAAACACAGATGCCTCCCGGAGAACAATATGTCAGCAATGACGTGACTTTGGATACCGATAGCAATCAAATCATGATCATCACGGGTCCGAACATGAGCGGTAAGTCGGCACTGCTGCGCCAGACGGCCCTTATTGTGCTGATGGCTCAGATGGGATGCTATTGCCCTGCCAAGCGCGCAACGGTGGGCGTGGTGGACAAGGTCTTTACGCGCGTGGGCGCAAGCGATAATATTACCAGCGGCGAGAGTACTTTTATGGTGGAGATGAACGAGACGGCGAGCATCCTCAACAATGTCAGCGACCGTTCATTGGTTCTGTTGGACGAGATTGGACGTGGCACATCGACTTACGATGGCATCTCCATAGCTTGGGCTATTACAGAATATCTGCACGATAATAAAAAGGCACGGCCCAAAGTGATGTTTGCCACCCATTATCATGAGCTGATTGACATGGAGCAGCAGTTTGACCGTATACACAACTATCACGTAAGCGTGAAAGAAATCGACGGGCGCGTTATTTTCCTGCGCAAGTTGGTTCCAGGAGGAAGCGAGCACAGTTTCGGCATACATGTGGCTCGTTTGGCGGGTATGCCTCCCCAGGTGCTGAATCGTGCCAGTACCATGTTGCAGATGCTCGAAGAGAAGAACGCCAGACCGTCAGATGAGGGTGAAAAAAAAGGAAAAAATGTAAAAAAAGAGTCAAAAAAGGATGATTTGGCGGGTTGTCAGCTCAGTTTTATCCAGCTTGACGACCCCACGCTGCTGGAAATTAAAGATATTATTTTAGGTATTGATATAGATACACTTACGCCGATTGAAGCCCTCTTGAAATTGAACGAGATAAAAAAAATTGTGGCAAAAAAATAAAAATAAATGGAAATAGTTTTGAAATAGTCGGTATAATGGAAGAAAAGGCTTCGGGTCTAGCAGGTAGTGATGATGACATGATTTTAATTCCATACACAGTTGCACAAAAAATATTTAATATAGAGCATGTAAATATGTTTTATTTTACTTATGAAAATGGAGATGTATCAGAAGAAGTTATAAATAAAATCGATAGATTCTTCTATAATATTTACGATAATGCAGATTATTATTTCATAATAGATGCTCAAAGTATGATGGAAGAAATGTATGAGATGCTAGATACAATTACTTCAATTTTAGTGGCTATTGCTGGTATTTCATTACTTGTTGGTGGTGTTGGTATCATGAACATAATGCTTGTATCAGTTACAGAGAGAACAAAAGAAATTGGTATAAGAAAAGCTATAGGTGCCAACAAATGGGATGTATTAAGTCAATTTGTAATAGAAGCTATAACAACTAGTGTAATTGGCGGTACAATAGGAATTATTTTAGGAATTTTCTTTACA
>CALGCG010000021.1 GCA_937884485.1 uncultured Bacteroidales bacterium | reverse complement strand
CCTATATACAGTATATAAGAACTATATAAGAACTATATGTGAACGATATAAGAACGATATAAGAAGGGACGAATTCGGTACCTATTTGTCGCCTATCGGCCCCCAAGTCTCTGGCCCGTCGAGTCCTCTCCGGCGCGGTTTTTGGGCCGGCGGAAAGTTTTTTTTGAACAGATGGGCGCGGAATGAATATTTTTTTGTATATTTGCACCCTGTATCAATCATGCACCGCCGCCCCTGCCGGCAGGTAAACTGGCGGCATATCAATGAGTCAACAAATTATATACGCAATATGAAACAATACATCGAACAGAACAAAGACCGCTTCCTCGAGGAGCTTTTCAGCCTGATCCGTATTCCCTCCATCAGCAGCGAGCAGGAGCACAAACCCGACATGGTGCGCTGCGCCGAGCGTTGGAAAGAGCTGCTGCTGGCGGCCGGCGCCGACCGCGCCGAGGTGATGCCCACCGAGGGCAACCCCGTCGTCTACGGCGAGAAGACCATCGACCCCAAGAAGCCCACCGTGCTGGTGTACGGCCACTATGACGTGATGCCCGTGGCTCCGCTCGAGCTGTGGCGCACCGAGCCCTTCGAGCCCGTGGTGAAGGACGGCAAGATCTGGGCCCGCGGCGCCGACGACGACAAGGGCCAGAGCTTCATGCACGCCAAAGCCTTCGAGTACATGGTGCGCACCGGCAACCTGCCCTGCAACGTGAAGTTCATGCTGGAGGGCGAGGAGGAAATCGGCAGCGGCTCGCTCTACGGTTTCTGCGAGAAGAACAAGGAGCTGCTGAAGGCCGACATCATCCTGGTCTCCGACACCTCGATGATCGCCCCCGACGTGCCGAGCATCACCAGCGGCCTGCGCGGCCTCTGCTATTGGGAGGTGGAGGTCACCGGCGCCAACCACGACCTGCACAGCGGCATCTTCGGCGGAGCCGTGGCCAACCCCATCAATGTGCTCTGCAAGATGATTGCCGACCTGCACGACGAGAACGGCCACATCACCATCCCCGGCTTCTACGACGACGTGCTGGTGCTCAGCGACGAGGAGCGCGCCCTCATGGCCCAGGCCCCCTTCGACGAGGAGGCTTACAAGCGCGAGCTCGGCGTCCGCGCCCTCAAGGGCGAGAAGGGCTTCTCGACGAAGGAGCGCACGGGCATACGTCCCTGCCTGGATGTCTGCGGCATCTGGGGCGGCCACACCGGCGAGGGCACCAAGACCGTCCTCCCCAGCAAGGCCTATGCCAAAATCAGCACCCGTCTGGTCGCCAACCAGGACTTTGAGAAAATCAGCAAGATGTTCCAGCAGTACTTCGAGAGCGTGGCTCCGGACTACGTCACCGTCAAGGTGACCCCCTGCCACGGCGGCGCCGCCTATGTGGCCCCGCTGGAGCTGAAGGCCTACAAGGCCGCCGAGAAGGCAATGACGGAGACCTACGGCAAGCGCCCCATCCCCACGCGCAGCGGCGGATCGATCCCCATCGTGGCCGGATTCGAGAAGATTCTGGGCCTGAAGAGCATCCTGATGGGCTTCGGCCTGGCCAGCGACGACATCCACGCCCCCAACGAGAACTACCCGCTGGAGCAGTTCTTCAAGGGCATAGAGACCATCCCGCTGTTCTACAAGTACTTCTGTCAAGTTGAAAGTTGAAAATTGAAAGTTGAAATTTTCAAGACTTCCAATATGAGCGACAACAACCTCCATAACAAAAGCCTGCTTTTCGCTGTTAGAACTGTAAAATTCTACAATTATCTTTGCAACGAGAAGAAAGAATTTGTGATGAGCAAACAGATTCTACGCAGCGGTACAAGCGTAGGGGCAAATATACGTGAAAGCAAAAACGCACAGAGCCCAAGCGACTTTGTACACAAATTGAACATTGCACTGAAAGAAGCTGATGAAACACAGTATTGGCTGGAAGTAATGTCGCTTTCCGAAACAATTACACCGGACGAATACAACTCCATGAATAAAGACCTGAAAGAGATCATCGCCCTACTTACCTCAATAATCAAAACAACCAAGAAGAACAACAATATTGAGTAACCAACCGCAAACATTAATTTCAATTTTCAACTTTCAACTTTAAACTTTAAAAAAGTGTACGAGATTATCAGCAAGCGGCTGCTCAACAGCCACGAGATATACCGCATGGAAATCCACGCGCCGTGGATATCGCTCAGCGGCAAGCCGGGACAATTCGTTATTGTCATTCCCAACGAGAAGGGAGAGCGCATTCCGCTTACCATCAGCGATATAGTTTATCAACGGCAGTCGATAGTCATCGTCTTCCAGGTGGTTGGCGAAACTACTCGCCAGTTGGCCGCGATGCAGGAAGGCGACGACCTCTACACCATCGTGGGACCCCTGGGACGGCCCAGCGAGTTGATTGAGAAACATGAAAAAGGCGAGCTCAAGCGGCTGCTCTTCGTGGCTGGCGGTGTGGGCATTGCACCGGTGTTCCCGCAGGTGAAGTGGGCTTTCCGTCAGGGCATTCCCACCGACGTCATCATCGGCGCCCGCTCGAAGGACCTGCTGTTCTACGAGGACGAGCTGCGCGCGGTGTGTCACAACCTGCACATCATGACCGACGACGGCTCCTACGGTGAGCAAGGTCTGGTCACCGCCAAGGTGGACGAGCTGTGCACCAAGGGCGTGGAATACAGCCACTGCGTGGCCATCGGGCCGCTGCCGATGATGAAGTTCGTCAGCCTCACGACCAAGAAGTACAACCTGCCGACCATCGTCAGCCTCAACTGCATGATGGTGGACGGCACGGGTATGTGCGGAGCCTGCCGCGTGAGGGTCGGCGACGAGGTGAAGTTCTGCTGCGTGGACGGCCCGGAGTTCGACGGCCACCTGGTGGACTTCGATGAGGCGGCGCGCAAGCTGAAGACCCCTGATGCCCGCCGCTACCGCATAGCCACCTCGGAGAGCGGCCACTCGTGCAACCTGGCGCCTGCCGTGGAAGAGGCACTGAATAAGCCGGCTGGAAGCCGTCGCGCCAAGCCTGCCGAGCAGGACCCCAAGGTGCGCGCCAAGAACTTCGACGAGGTCAGCTTCGGCCTCACCGAGCGCCAGGCCATCACGGAGGCCAACCGCTGCCTGCAATGCAAGAAGCCGCGCTGCGTGGAGGCCTGCCCCGTGGGCATCAACATTCCGCGTTTCATACAGAATATCAAGGAAGAAAACTTCAACCAGGCATACGTCACCATCAGCATGGACTCGGCCCTGCCGGCGGTGTGCGGACGTGTGTGTCCGCAGGAGACGCAGTGCGAGGGCAGTTGCGTGATGGGTGTGAAGAACGAGCCTATCGCCATCGGCGCCTTGGAACGCTTCGTGGCCGACAACCACCGTGCGCAGTCCAAGCCGCAGAGCCAGTGCTACCCCGCGGGCCGCAAGGTGGCGGTGGTGGGCAGCGGTCCCAGCGGACTGACCTGTGCCGGCGACTTGGCCAAGCATGGCTACCAGGTGACGGTCTTCGAGGCGCTGCACCATGCCGGCGGCGTACTGGTCTACGGCATCCCCGAGTTCCGCCTGCCGAAACAGAAGGTGGTGGAGCCGGAGATTGAGAACCTGCGCCGTCTGGGCGTGGAGATACGCACCAACGTCATCATCGGCAAGAGCATCACCATCGACCAGCTCTTCAGCGAGATGGAGTACGACGCCGTGTACATAGCCTCCGGCGCCGGACTGCCGAAGTTTATGGGCGTGAAGGGCGAGACCCTCATCGGCGTTGTCAGCGCCAACGAGCTGCTGACGCGCACCAACCTGATGCACGGCTACGACGAGAAATACGACACCCCCATCTACCTGGGCAAGAAGGTTATCGTCGTCGGTGGCGGCAATGTGGCCATGGATGCTGCCCGCACGGCGCTGCGTCTGGGCAGCGAGGTGACGGTGGTCTACCGCCGTGGCCAGCAGGATATGCCCGCCCGCCGCGAGGAGGTGCACCACGCCATGGAGGAGGGTGTGCAGTTCATGTTCCAGACGGCCCCGGTGGAAATCCTCGGCAACGAGGACGGCACGGTGCGCGCCCTGCGCTGCGCCAAGATGGAGATGGGCGAGGCGGATGCCAAGGGGCGCCGCTCGTTCAAGCAGATAGAGGGCAGCGAGTTCGACCTGGAGGCCGACACCATCGTGGCCGCCCTCGGCACGAGCCCCAACCCCCTCATCCGTACCACCACGCCGGGCTTGGAATGCGAACCCTGGGGCGGCATCAAGGCCGACGAGAACGGCCAGACGAGCCGCAAGTACATCTTCGCCGGTGGCGATGCCGTCAGCGGTGCCGCCACGGTGATCCTGGCCATGGGCGCCGGACGCAAGGCCGCCAAAGCCATTATGGAGGCGCTGGGGAGTTAAGAGTTATGAGTTAAGAGTTGACCTACGAAGAAGCCATAGCACTCGCACGCAGTGGCAAACGACTTACGCTGCGCCAGACCGACGACATCAACGCCCTCGGCTACCACTATGAATATGCTCGTCGGCGTAGCGACCGCGACTTGCAAAAGGCTGTGGAACTCTATCGTATTGCAGCAGAGCATGGGAATAATATCGCCGAGTTTAACCTCGGTCTCTGCTACGACGACGGCGTGGGTGTGGAGGAGGACAATGAGCAGTGTCTGTACTGGTGGCGCCGCGCAGCAGCCCATGGCAACGACTGGGCTATGACCAACCTCGGTCGGCGTCTTTTCTTGGGAATCGGTGTCGAGCAAGACAAAGCGCATGGAATAACCCTTTTCCGCAAGGCCGTGCGCAAGGGAGACACTCTGGCGATGGCGCATCTAGGCGAAATATATTTTTACGGCGACGGCATTCGCCGTAACCGTCCGTTGGGTTATCGGCTCCTGATGCAAGCCGCCGAGGCTGGCCAGAGAATAGCGCAATACAATCTCTCCCTATTGTATTTAAACGGCGACTATGTGGAACAGGACTATGATAAGGAGTTCTACTGGTTGCAGCTGTCAGCCAAGCAGCGCGACCACGATGCCGAAAACAACCTTGGTGTATGCTACTCGCTCGGGCGCGGCACAGCCATCGACTACGACAAGGCCCTTGTCTACTACCGCCGGGCGGCACGCCACATGAACGAGGAAGCAGCCAACAACCTAGGCGTATGCTATGAGAGCGGTGAGGGTGTACCCATAGACCTCCGCAAAGCCCTGCTTTGGTACCGCAAGGCCCAGCGATGGGGCAAAATGGGAATCGAAGAGGACATTGAACGTATCAAACAGCAATTAAAAAATGGATAAATTCAGTTTGGACACAGCGCCGCAGTATGAGCGGCACTACAACGAAGATACCTTCTGGAAGAAGCTAAAGCATGTGGCGTCGAAGGTGGGCTCGAAGGTGCTCTACCCTGCCCTGCAGCTCTACTTCCTGCTGCAGGCGAAGGATGTGCCCATGAAGGCCAAGACGCTTATTGTTGGCGCTTTGGGCTACCTGATTCTGCCCACTGACATTGTGCCGGACTTCATCCCCGCCCTGGGCTTCACCGACGACCTGACGGCCCTCATGGTGGTTCTGCGCACACTGAACAAATACCTCAATCCAGAAATCAACGCCCGCGCCAAAGAACAAGCCAACAAACTGCTCAAACAATGAAACGTATCTATATCTTCCTTGCCGCCCTGATGCTCAGCGTTGCCGCCATTGGCCAGGAGTCGCTATTCCCTTCGCACGAACTGCCCAACATGCGCCGCTTCCTGCCGCCGCCCCCCGACACCGCCAGTGCCGCCTTCCAGTACGACAGGGCACAGTATCGCTGGGGCCTCGAGCAACGCCAGGACAGCGCCCGCCGCACCCTGGCCACCCAGGACGCCGAATGGAGCGTGGACTACATGTGCCGTATCATGGGCGGCGCCATGGGTATGACCCTCTCCAAGGAGGCCACCCCGGCCATCTACCGCATGCTCACCGCTGGCATCTTCACCGCCGACAAGGTGAGCGAGACGGCCAAAGCCCACTACATGCGCATCCGCCCCTATATGTACTTCCACGAGCCCACCCTCGCCCCGTGGGACGAGGAGGAGCTGAGCCGCAACGGCTCCTATCCCTCCGGCCACACCATCCTTGGATGGACCACCGCCCTGCTGCTCTCCGAGGTGGCTCCCGAACATGCCGACACCATCCTGGCCCGAGGCTATATGTACGGCCAGAGCCGCGTGATAGCAGGTTTCCACTGGCAGAGCGATGTTGACGCCGGACGTCTGGCCGCCAGCGCTGCCGTGGCCCGCCTGCATGCCGACAAGCACTTCCTCAAGCTAATGAAAAAAGCCCGCAAGGAATACAAAAAAATGAGAAAGAAGAATGGCTGACGCGCTGCTAACTGTAGAAAACCTCACCAAAAGCTTCGGCGACAAGCTCCTCTTCGAGGACATCTCGTTCGGAATCAATGCGGGTCAGAAGAGCGCCCTCATTGCCCGCAACGGCTACGGCAAGTCGACACTGCTGAACATTCTGATGACCGCCGCAGGCCAGTCGGGCTACAACACCTTGCAGGACAGCGGCAAGATTACCTTCCGCGGCGACATCAAAATGGCCTACCTGCCGCAAAGCCCCGTGGCATATTCGCACCAGGTTGTTCGCGATTTCGTTTATAGCGTTCAGCGTCCTGAAACGGAAGACTCATGGACGTTCGAGCAACGCATGGAGGAGATACTGAGCCGCATGAAAGTGGATATCCTTCTGGACCGCACCATGGAGACCCTCAGCGGCGGCGAGCAAAAGAAAGTGGCCCTCTGCCGGATGCTCATGGACGACTGCAACCTGCTCATCCTTGACGAGCCTACCAACCACCTTGACATCGAGATGATAGAATGGCTTGAGAACTACCTCTCGCGTCAGCGCCTGGCACTGCTCATGGTGACCCACGACCGCTACTTCCTCGACAATGTCTGCGACGACATCTTCGAGCTTGACAACGCCCGTCTCTATCACTATCGCGGCCACTATGACTACTATCTGGAGAAGAAGGCCGAGCGCGAAGCCAACGAGCGCGCTGAGGTGGCCAAAGCCCGCAGCCTCTACCGCACCGAGTTGGAGTGGATGCGTCGCATGCCGCAGGCTCGTGGCACCAAAGCTCAGGCGCGCATCGACGCATTCTACGAACTGGAAGCCAAAGCCCATACCCGTTTCGATGACTCCCGTCCCCAGCTGACAGTCAAAACAGAACGCATCGGCGGCAAGATACTGGAACTCTATAACATTAGCTACAATAACATCATCAATGACTATTCCTACGTGTTCAAGAAGGGGGAGAAGATTGGAATTGTCGGTCCCAACGGCGTGGGCAAGAGCACTTTTCTGAACATCATTACTGAGAAGTTGAAGCCCACCTCTGGCCGTGTCGTTGTGGGACAAACCATTCAGTTCGGCTACTATACCCAGGCGGGGATGAGTGCTCCGGCCGACCGACGAGTGATAGACTTGGTGAAAGACATTGCAGAGGAGATAGAACTTGACAACGGCAAGAGTATGTCGGCCCACCAGTTCCTTACTTACTTCGGCTTCGACGGCACCACACAGTTCAACTACTTCGGCAACCTCAGCGGCGGTGAGAAACGACGTCTATATCTGTTGCAGGTTCTCATGGCCAACCCCAACTTCCTCATCCTGGACGAACCTACCAACGACCTCGACATCTACACGCTCCAAATCCTCGAACAATTCCTGCAGACCTACAAGGGGTGCCTCATCATCGTCTCCCACGACCGTTCCTTCATGGACCACATTGTTGACCATCTATTCGTATTCGAAGGTAACGGCAAAATTCGCGATTACCATTCCAACTACACACAATACCGCCTTGAACGCCAGCTCAAAGAACGCGAACAGCAACTGGAGGCCCGCGAAAAGAAGGCTGCCGACCGTGCCAGCACTCAGTCATTCAGTCAGTCTGCCACTCAGTCCCAAAAACGCAAAGCTACCTACAAGGAGCAGAAAGAATACGAAGCCCTTACCTCCGAAATAGACATCCTCACCGCCGAGCGCACCACCCTCGAACACCAGCTTTCCGATGGCTCCCTCACCGACCCTGACGCCATAACCAAAGCCTCCACGCGCATCGGCGAACTCATCTCCATGCTCGACGAAAAGGAACTCCGATGGCTCGAACTCGACGAGATAATCAACGGCAAATGACAAAATAAAAATGCCATTTGTAAAAAAAAGTGTATTTTTGCAATCTAAAACATAATGTATAATCAATAAAAAGTAACACAACATGAAACGTTTAGCAATCTTATTTGTCTGCGCCGCCACACTGGCTATGGCTTCTTGTAACATATTGAGCGCAGGTGCTTCCAATTCTGCCGCCCAGGCACTGGGCCAAACGTGTGGTTCCGCAGTCCTTGGTCTTTACAACAGCTATAAGAGCACTGGTACCATTGACCTCACCAACGCCAACAACCTCACCAACGCCCTGGCCCTGGCCACCGCATACACCCAGCTGCGTCAGAACAAAGACAACAACACCTATCGCAACGCCTTCACCAGTGGTTTGATCCTCACCTCTGCAGGTCTTATCACCAACCAGAACGCCGGCAGTTTCATCAATACCTTGCTGGGTGCACAACAGTTAGGCACGATCAATCAAAACACTTCCACCACCGAGGTCAGCAATGCCGCCCCCACTTTTGTCAGAGTAGTAAAAACCTTGGATAAATGAACCTTCAAGCACTTGAAAATATGAAAGCGCGGCGCAGTTGTCGCGCTTTCTTGTCTGATATGCCGGAGCATGAACTCATTGCCAGGGTGTGCGAAGCCGGCACCTGGGCTCCTACGGGTCATGGCAAGCAGAGTCCCATCATTGTTGCCGTCACCAATCCCGACCTGCGCAACCGCCTGTCGCAGATGAACGCCACCATCTGGAACAACCTGAAGCGTCAACGTGGCGAGAAGACCGCTCCCGATGGCTTCGACCCCTTCTACGGCGCTCCCGTTGTACTCATTGTTCTTGCCGACCGCTCGGTACCCACCTACCTCTACGACGGCTGCTCTGTGCTCACCAATCTGGCCAACGCCGCCCATGCCGTCGGTCTGGCCTCCTGTTGGATACACCGCGCCAAGGAGGAGTTCGACAGCCCCGAAGGCAAGCAGATTCTCAAAGAACTCGGCATCGAAGGCGACTACGAGGGCATCGACCACCTCGTCCTCGGCTACCCTGCAAAAGACATCCCCTCTCCCCTGCCCCGCAAGGCCGATTACGTCCGCTGGGCGGAATAAAGAAAAACACTGCAAACAAAAAAGTCCACCGTTTCGACGGTGGACTTTTTTTGTTTTATAAGCTTTCCAATTAGTGCAGGAAAGCCAGCAGGATACCGGCAGCCACAGCACTTCCCACAACGCCGGCCACATTGGGACCCATAGCGTGCTGCAGGAGGTAGTTGGTCTTGTCGTATTCCAGACCCACATTGTTCGACACACGGGCGGCGTCGGGCACAGCGCTGACGCCGGAGTTGCCGATGAGGGGGTTGATCTTGTTGCCTTCCTTCAGGAAGAGGTTCATGATCTTCACGAAGAGCACACCGCAGAAGGTGGCCACGATGAACGAACCGGCACCGAGGGCGAAAATCATCACGCTCTTGCCGCTCAGGAACACCGAAGCCTGGGTCGAAGCACCCACGGTGATGCCGATGAGCAGCGTGCAGATGTTGACGATGGCGTTGGAGGCCACATCGCTGAGGCGTTTGGTGACACCGCACTCTTTCAGCAGGTTGCCGAAGAAGAGCATACCCAGCAGGGGCAAACCGCTCGGCACAATGAAGGCGCAGAACAGCAGGCCAATGATGGGGAAGGTGATCTTCTCCAGCTTGGAGACCTGGCGCGGAGGTTTCATGCGGATGGTGCGCTCCTTCTGGGTGGTGAGCATGCGCATGATGGGCGGCTGGATGACGGGCACAAGGGCCATGTAGCTATAGGCCGACACGGCGATGGCACCCATCAGCTCGGGAGCCAACTGGCTGGAGATGAAGATGGCCGTCGGGCCGTCGGCACCGCCGATGATACCGATGGCACCAGCCTCGTTGGGCATGAAGCCCAGGGCCAAAGCACCCATATAGGCGGCAAAAATACCCACCTGGGCGGCGGCACCGATAAGCATCAGTTTGGGGTTCGACAGCAACGCCGAGAAGTCCGTCATGGCGCCGATGCCTAAGAATATCAAGGGTGGATACCATCCGTTCTGCACTCCATGGTAGAGAATGTTGAGCACCGACCCTTGTTCGTAGATGCCAATCTTCAATCCGGGATAGAACGGGATGTTGCCGATGAGCATACCGAATCCGATAGGCACCAGCAGAAGAGGTTCAAACTCGTACTTGATGCCCAGGAAAATGAACACCAAGCCGATCAAAATCATGGCTATGTGGCCCCACGTCACATTGGCGAAGCCGGTGTATTCCAGAAACTGGACCAGCTGCGTCGACATGAACTCCATGAAGCCACCTGTTGCTAAACTAATCATTTCTTCAATAATTTGTTCTGTGGTACACCGCTTGCGGTGTACACGTTAATGATTCTACTTTATCCAATAACAACCAGCACATCGCCCTCGAGGACGCTGTCGCCCTTGCGGACTTTGACTTCCTTGACGGTACCGTCGCAGTCGGCCTCGATGTTGTTCTCCATCTTCATGGCCTCGAGCAGGACGACGGTCTGACCGCTCTTCACAGCGTCGCCGACGTTGACAAACACGTCGAGGATGGTGCCGGGCAGCGGGGTGGTCACCTTGTTGCCGGCAGCGGGGGCGTTGCTCTTCTGCACGGCGCCGCCGGCGGCGGGAGCCACCTGGGCGGCCTGGGCAGCGGCGGGACGGGCCACGGGTTTCTTGGTGGGCTTCATTTCCTGGTCCACGGTCACCACATAGTCGGTGCCGTTGACGTTGAGCTTTATTTCCTGGCCTTCGACCTCGTTGATGTCAACATTGTAGTCGTTGCCGTTTATCTTGAGCTTGTAATTCTTCATTGCTACTTTCTGTTATTAAAATATTGATTCATATTATAGAACTTGGCGTTCCAGGGCGTCCATTCACGCTCCACCTTCTGGATGGTGATGACGGTGTCCTCTTCGTCGTGCAGTTCGTCGTTGTATAGGTGGATGGCGGCGGCGATGGCGGCATAAATCTCGCCTTCCATGTCGGCAGCCTGAGCCGCGGCGGCAATGGCGGCGCCACCTTTCTTCTTGTCGTTCTTCTTCTTGTCACCCATGCCACTCATCAACTTGCCGGAACCGGAAATGATAAGGCTGATGCACACCAAGGCAAGGAAGACCACAGCCACGGCAACAGCCGTGAGGCCGATGCCCACGGGGTCGGACGACTTGATCTTCTCGCTCTGCTTGGCCACGCGGTAGTGGTGGGTCAGGGCCTCGCCGTTGGCGAAGTTCTCCAGGCCGCCGTGCAGCGAGATGACGTTGATGTCGTAGCCGTAGGGGTTGCGACCGACGACGAACATCTGGCCGTGCTCGAAGTGCATGGCATACATCGGGCTGCTGAACTCGCGGCGGGCCACAACGTTCATCTCCTGGTCCAGCAGGGCCACGTAGGCGGTGTCGTTGACGGCCGAGGCCAGTACAACGATGAATTTGCCCATGGCGCCGACACTGACGGGACGAAGGATGTTCTTCAGGTCGTGACGTTTGTGAATATTGTCGGTTTGGTAGCTACCGACTGTGTCGAGCTTTTCGCCCACCATCTTCACAAGGTGCACGGAGCATTCGATACTGTCGATGGCTATGAAGGCACCCATCTGGGGTGCAAAGCAGATCTTTACGCTCTGGAAGTCCACCGTGGGAACCATGCCGTGCATCATGCAACCCTCGTGGGGCTGCTCGGGACGGGGTTCGGCAGGGGCGGTTGCTCCGGCAACAGCGTCGGGACGCGGGCTACCCTCGTGGTGGTGCCCCTGCGCCGATACGCCGAGCATGGCGAAGCAGAACAGACCTGCTATCAGCATTTTATTTATGGTACTCATTGTTCTTGTTTATTGCAACATCAAAAAAAAGTTTAAGGTTTACGGTTTAAGGTTCAAGGTTCTTTGCAACCGAGAACCTTAAACCGAAAAACACTTTACTGGGCTTTCTCGCACTTCTTGTCGCACTGTTTCTCGCAACCCTGGCCCTCGGCCTTCTCGCAGGCATGGCCTTCGACGGCCTCACCCTGCTTGCAGCAGGCGGCGGTGTCGCCCTCGCAGTGCTTGTCGCACTGTTTGTCGCACTGCTCGGTGGCAGCGGCCTCAACGGCGGCGGTGTCGGTAGCCTCGGCGGGCTGGTTGTTGTTTCCACAAGCGGTCATGGCAAACATGGCCATGGCGGCAACGGCGGTCAAAAGAACTTTCTTCATTTTTTTTTGATGTTTTAAATAAGGGTTAATAAAAAAATTGATTAAAAAATAATGTATTTCTTAACTCTTAACGATTAACTCATAACTGTTTAGAGCGGCAGGTTGCAGTGCTTCTTCATGGGCAGGGTGTCCTTCTTGGTCTGCAGGGCCTGGAGGGCACGGATGACGCGGAAGCGGGTGTTGCGCGGCTCGATGACATCGTCGATGTAGCCGTACTTGGCGGCGTTGTAGGGGTTGGCGAAGAGGTCGTTGTACTCCTTCTCCTTCTCGGCGATGAACTTGGCCTTCTCCTCGGCATCGGTGATTTCCTTCAGGGCGCGGCCGTGCAGCACCTCGGTGGCGCCGCTGGCACCCATGACGGCAATCTGGGCCGTGGGCCAGGCATAGTTGATGTCGCTGCGCAACTGCTTGCAGCTCATGACGATGTGGGCGCCGCCGTAGCTCTTGCGGAGGGTGACGGTGACCTTGGGCACCGTGGCCTCGCCGTAGGCAAAGAGCATCTTGGCACCGTGGTTGATGACGCCGTTGTACTCCTGGCCAGTGCCGGGCAGGAAGCCGGGCACGTCGACGAGGGTCACCAGCGGGATGTTGAAAGCGTCGCAGAAGCGCACGAAGCGGGCACCCTTGCGCGAGGCGTTGCAGTCCAGCACGCCGGCCATGGCCTTGGGCTGGTTGGCGACGACGCCGACGCTCATGCCGCCCATGCGGGCGAAGCCGACCACGAGGTTCTGGGCGAACTTCTCATGCACCTCGAGGAACTTGCCGTCGTCCACAATGGCGTGGATAACGTCCTTGACGTCGTAGGCCTGGTTGGGGTTGTCGGGGATGATGGTGTTGAGGCTGTCCTCCAAGCGGTCGATGGGGTCCTCGGTGGGAACGAAGGGGGCCTCTTCGAAGTTGTTGCTGGGGATGTAGCCCACGAGGTCGCGGATGAGCTGCAGGGTGGCCTCCTCGGTCTCGCCGACGAAGTGGGCCACGCCGCTCTTGCTGGCATGCACCATGGCGCCGCCGAGCTTGTCGACGGTGACGTCCTCGCCCGTGACGGTCTTCACCACCTTCGGGCCGGTGAGGAACATGTAGCTGTTCTCCTTGGACATGAGGATGAAGTCGGTCAGCGCGGGGCTGTAGACCGAGCCGCCGGCGCAGGGGCCGAAGATGGCGCTGATCTGCGGCACCACACCGCTGGCCAGAATATTGCGCTCGAAGATTTCGGCAAAGCCGGCCAGGGCGTTGATACCCTCCTGGATGCGGGCTCCGCCCGAGTCGTTCAGTCCGATGACCGGGGCGCCGACCTTCATGGCCTGGTCCATGATCTTGCAGATCTTCAGGGCCATGGTCTCGCTCAGCGAGCCGCCGAGGACCGTGAAGTCCTGGGCAAACACATAGACCATGCGGCCGTTGATGGTGCCGTAGCCGGTGACGACGCCGTCGCCCAGGTAGGACTTCTTCTGCATGTCGAAGTTGGTGCAGCGGTGGGTGACAAACATGTCGAACTCCTCGAAGGAACCCTCGTCGAGCAGGAGGGCGATGCGTTCGCGGGCCGTCAGCTTGCCCGACTCGTGCTGCTTGTCGATGCCTTTCTGGCCTCCGCCCATGCGGGCTTCGCCACGCTTGTCGAGCAGCTCTTTAATCTTCTGTTCAAAAGCCATAACTAAATTCTATTAAATTGTTTTTGTTTTTTTGCTTGTTTGGGGCGCCGGCATCCTGCCGGCAATGAAAGTGTATCCTGTTTATTTGCAGCAGAACTCGGTCAGCACGCCCAGGGTGCTCTTCGGATGCAGGAAGCCGATGTGCAGGCCTTCGGCACCGGGACGGCTCTGCTGGTCGATGAGGCGGACGCCCTTGTCCTTGGCCTCGTTGAGGGCCTGGTCGGTGTTCTCCATGGCGAAAGCGATGTGGTGCATGCCGCCCTTGCCGCCGTTCTTCTCGATGAAGGAGGCGATGGTGCTCTCGGGGCAGGTGGGCTCGAGGAGCTCTATCTTGACGTCGCCGCAGCGGAAGAATGCGGTCTTGACTTTCTGGTCCTTGACTTCCTCGATGGCGTAGCACTTGAGGCCCATAACGTCCTCCCAATAGCGGATAGCTTCGTCGAGATTGGTGACGGCAATGCCGATGTGTTCAATGTGTGAAGGTGTCATATCTTTTTTTGTTTTTATTATTTATTATATTAATATTCTAATGTTCATACCTCTAACAATCACACCGTTAGACGCCAAAGGACGCCGGGGGTGAAAATGCAAATATACAAAATTTTTACAATATGGACAAAAAAAACTGCCCGACAGAAAGTTCGCCCCGCAGTTTTTCCCCCACTTTACCCCTCCCCCAACCCGCAGCAAACCAGCACCTAAGACGCACCCCCTCTTACTCCCCTCTTTCCCCTCTCCTTACCCCCTCATTGAGAAAAA
>CALGCG010000020.1 GCA_937884485.1 uncultured Bacteroidales bacterium | reverse complement strand
ACTATATGAGAAGTATATAAGAAGTATATGAGAACTATATAAGAAGGGCCGAATAAGGGGCGAAGTCGGGGCGACCCCGGGCCCTGCCGGGGAGGTATTTTTTTTCGCCTCCCGTATAATAAAAAATCCTTCTCTGCGTTCCTTTCTTCAGTAAAATAATTCTTTTAATTTCAACTCTGGATAAAAAATGAATATACATGTAGTACAGCACGATGTGCGCACCAACCGCCCCGAAGAGAACCTCGAATGGATCCTGGCCGAGCTCGATTCGCCGCAGTCGCGCGAGGCTTTGCTGACCGTCTTCCCCGCCTGCACCCTCTGCGGTGCCCCGCTCTTCGCCTCGGCAGGCTACACCGACCTGCAGAAGCGCGCCCAGGCCGCCCTGCAGGAGCTTGTGGCCCGCAGCGAGCACAGGGCCTTCCTGGTGGGCCTTCCGCTGCAGATTCAGGACAAAGGGCTCTGCAACGCCATCGTCTTCGTCCAGAACTGCGCCATCCGTGCCATCGTGACAAAGAAATACCTCGCTCCCGACGAGCAGCGCTGCTTCGTGCGCGGCGAAGGCGTCCAGGTCGTGCAGTTCCACGACGAGCGCATCGCCATAGGCTTCTACGAGGACCTCAAGGAGCTGACGCGCGGCCACGTCGAGCAGCCCGACGTGGTGGTCTGCTGCGGGTGCAACGTCTTCGACTACCAGAAACCCTACCGCACGCGCTACCGCATGAGCAAAATCGTCGAAACCCTCAACGCCGGCCTCGTCTATGTGAACCGCATCGGCGGCGAGGGTTCCTACCTCTATGCCGGCGGCAGCCTGGCCATGAACGCCGCCGGCGGCGTCCTCTGCCAGCTGCCCTATTTCGAGCCCTCGTGCGTGACTGTCGACATGCAGCAGATAGACGAGATCGACGACGAAAAGCCCGAAGCCGTGGAGCTCGTCTACAAGGCCCTCGTCTGCGGCCTGCGCGACTACTTTGAAAAGAACGGCATCCGCCGCGCCGTGCTGGGGCTGAGCGGCGGCGTGGATTCGGCGCTGGTGGCCACCTTGGCCGTCGACGCCATCGGCGCGGAAAACGTGCACGGCCTCCTCATGCCCAGCCAGTACAGCACCGACCACTCCGTCAAGGACGCCGAGGACTTGGCACACAACCTCGGTATGGATTATGATATTGTACCCATACGCGCGATGTTCGACTCCATGCGCGAGGCGCTCAAACCCGTCTTCGCCGGCCGCGAGGAGGACGTGACCGAGGAGAACCTGCAGGCCCGCATCCGCGGCACGCTCGTGATGGCCTATGCCAACAAGTTCGGCGCCATGGCCCTGAACACCACCAACCGCTCCGAGGCCGCCATGGGCTACGGCACACTCTACGGCGACTCCTGCGGCGGCCTCGCCGTCATCGGCGACCTCTACAAAACCGAGGTCTACCAGCTCTGCGACTACATCAACCGCGACGGCATCCGCATCCCGCAGAACACCATCACCAAGGCCCCCAGCGCCGAGCTGCGCCCCGGACAGAAAGACAGCGACTCGCTGCCCGACTACGACACGCTGGACGCCGTGCTTAACCTCTACCTCGACGAGTCGCTGTGCGAGGACGAAATCGTGGCCGAGGGCTACGACCGCGAACTGGTGCACAGCGTTATCCGCAAAGTGGGACAGAACGAATGGAAGCGCCTCCAGTTTGCGCCGCAGCTCAAGGTGAGCCCCCTGAGCTTCGGACTAGATCGCCGCTGGCCTATCAGTTAAGAGTTAAGAGTTAAGAATTCCGGTGTTGGACAATCCGCAGATAGAACTGGCGAGGCGCTACGTCGAGTTGACGGGTGTGAGTGTGTTTTTGACCGGTAAGGCCGGTACGGGCAAGACGACGTTCCTGCGCGAGCTGGCGGCGCACTGCCCCAAGCGCCATGTGGTGCTGGCACCCACCGGCGTGGCGGCCGTCAACGCCGGCGGCGTGACGATACACTCGTTCTTCCAGTTGCCCTTCGAGCCCTACCTGCCCGACGTCAAGGAACTCGTCACCGAATACCAGATGCCCGACCACCGCAAGGGACTGAGCAAGAACAAGCTGAACATCATACGCACCCTCGAGCTGCTGATCATCGACGAGGTGTCCATGGTGAGGGCCGACCTGATGGACGCCGTGGACATGATGCTGCGCCGCTACCGCCGCAGCTCGCAGCCTTTCGGCGGTGTGCAGCTGCTCCTGATAGGCGACGTGCACCAGCTGCCGCCGGTGGTGACGGAGCGCGAGCGCGGCTATCTGGAACGGGTCTATCCTTCGCCCTTTTTCTTCAACAGCAAGGCCCTGCAGCGGCTTGACTATGTGACCATCGAACTGACGCATGTCTACCGCCAGCAGGATGCCGACTTCGTTGACCTGCTGAACCATGTGCGCGACAACCAACTCGACGCCGCGACGCTGGCGGCGCTGAACAGCAGGGTGCGGCGGACCGCGGCAGGCGCCGACGTGCCGTCGGGCGCACAGGGCGGCGCCGAGACCCCCATCACCCTGACGACCCACAACCGGCAGGCCGACGCCATCAACCGGCGCCACATGGATGCCCTGACGGGCGAACGCCGTATGTACAAGGCTCTGGTGCGCGGCAACTTCCCCGAGGGGATGCACCCCGTCGACGCCGAACTCGAAGTGAGGGTGGGCGAGAGGGTGATGTTTGTCAAGAACGACTCCTCGGGCCAGCACCGCTACTACAACGGCAAGCTTGCCACCGTGACAGCCTTCGTCGAGGACGAGGAGGGCCGCGAACTGGTGGAGGTGGTGGACGACGAGGGCAATGCAATGGAAGTGGGCCGCGAGACGTGGGAGAACCTCAAGTACATTATGGACGATTCCGACGGGCATATCAGTCAGGAGGTGGACGGCACCTACAGCCAGTACCCCCTGCGGCCGGCCTGGGCGGTGACCATCCACAAGGCCCAGGGACTGACGTTTGAGCGTGTGGCCATCGACGCTGCCGACGCCTTCGCCTTCGGCCAGGTGTATGTCGCCCTGAGCCGATGCCGTACGCTGGAGGGACTGACGCTGACGACACCGCTGACGGCGGGCGTCGCTTTCGGCGACGAGGCAGTGTCGCGTTTTGTCGATGCCGCCGAGCAGGCCCGTGGCGCTGTGGAAGAGGACATTGGCCGTCGGGAAGAGGAATACCGTCTGGAAAAACTCATGGAACTCTTTGGAATGGACGATGTGTTGCACGACATGGAGCGCCTGAGCGAACGCTACGCCAAGTTGCGCAATATCTTCCCCGACAGGGTGCAGAAGATGCACGCCGAGGAAGAGAAACTGACAGCGCTGAGGGAGGTCGGCGAGCGCTTCCGCAAGCAGCTGATGCGCCTGTCGGAGGAAGAGCAGGATGTGAGGGCTCGCCAGGGGGCTGAATATTACCGCTCGCAACTGGCGTCGGTACGCAGTGCTGTGGGCACGCTGACACAGGTCGAGGTGGACAACAAAGAGACGGCGAAAGCCATCGGAGAGGCTTCGGAGCAGCTGCTTGAACGCTTGAAAATGAAGCTCGTCTGCATGGATGCCATCTGCAAGGAGGGCTACAGTGTGCAGACGGTACAGAAAGCCAAACTGGCAGAGTGGCTGGGAGAAGAGGCAAAAACGCGGAAGGGAGGAACGTCGAAGAGCCGGGGCGGCGCTGTGGTCGAGAGGCGGAGCTTCGGCGACGTGGAAGGCAAGAGCGAGGAACTGGTGAAGGTGCTGAGCCAGTGGCGCCGTGCGAAAGCACAGGAGTTGGGCAAGCCTGCATTCTTCGTCCTCACGCAGAAGGCTTTGATAGGCATTGCAGAAATGATGCCCCGCAACGAGAAGGAACTGCTGGCCGTGCCCGGCATTGGCAAGGCCAAGGTGGCGGCGTACGGACAGGAGCTGATAGACATTGTGGAGAACGTGTAGCGGGCGACAAGCGCTTTTTTTTTCTTCGTGGACAATATTTTTGTCGGCGGTGCGTTGTATATGTAAATTAAGAATAAAAAGAGCTTATAAACATGAAGAAAATAGCCAGTATAATGCTTTTTATGGCCGCCATGTTCAGCGGAAACGCGGGTGCGCAGAGTGCGTTGCGGGCGGTCTTTGGTTACAGCACCTTCTATTCTGCCCAAACAGGACAGCCCTATGTGGAGACATACCTGTCGTTCGACGCATGGACCATGAACTTTGTGGAACAGGCGAACGGGACCTATCGTGCCACTGCCGAGGTGGTGATTGTTGCTCGCCAGGGGGATTCGGTGTGCTACGTGAAGAAGTACGACCTGAACAGTCCGACGGTGGGTTCGCTGGAGGAACTGGACTTCAGTTTCATCGATATGCAGCGTTTCTCGCTGAAGAACGGTATATATGACCTCGAATTGACAATAGGCGACAAGAACAGTCCGGAACCTGCCGCTACCGTCAACGAGAAGTTGGTGCTGAACTATGACGATGTGCACCCCACGCTGTCGTCGGTGCAGTTCATGGCCGGCGCCACCCCCACCACCACGGAGAACATTTTCTCGCGCGGGGGCTACGATATGGAACCTTATGTCAGCGACTTCCTGCCCGAGCAGGTGTCGCAGCTCAATTTCTACTACGAGATCTACAACATTAACCAGGAGCTGGGCAAGAAACCGTTCCTGGCGGTGGCTTATGTCGAGCAGCAGGAGACCGGCAATCGCTTTGAGTCGCAACGCAGCATGTCGAGGAAATACAGCACGGCCTATGTGCCGGTATACGGCAGTCTGGACATCTCCCAGTTGCCGTCGGGCAACTATAATCTTGTTGTGGAGTTGCGCAACAGTGACAATCAGCTGCTCCTCTACAAGAAGATGCCTTTCTACCGTTCGAATCCCGGCGTGAAGGGCGAGAAACTGAGTGATTTTGCCGGCACGTTTGCCGGAGCCTACATTGACGAAGAGCAACTCAACATCTATCTTGATGCCTTGTATCCCATAGCCTCGGAGCATGAAAAGGATGTGGCGCGAGACCTTATCAAGCGTCCCGGATTGGAGGAGAAACAGGCTTTCCTCTATAGATTCTGGCAAGAGCGCTATCCGCTGAATCCCGAGGTGGAATGGCTCAAGTACAAGGAGCGTATCGACTATGTGCAGGCCACCTTCAGTTATCCCCGAACCCCCGGCATCCACACCGACCGCGGAAGGGTATATCTGCAGTATGGACCGCCGGACTTTGTGCGCGACGAGAAGAACTTCGTCTCTGTGCGCAACCTCAATGGTACGCATTCGGGCACACCGGTGTCGATGCGCCAAACGGGGAATGACGTTGACCAGAACCAGTTTGCTACCGAGTCGCAGGGCCACATCTACTATCTGCCCTATCAGATATGGCGCTACAACAAGCTCCCGATGGACGACAATACGCGCGTGTTCCTGTTCTGGGACGAGCACCGCAGTGGATTCTACACGCTCCTCAACAGCAATGCAAGGGGCGAGGTGCAAGACCCGGGGTGGGAGAGGCGTCTTTGCCGCAATCAGTTGGGCGATAATGTCATTGGAGAAGTTGGACAGCAATTCCAGCGTGGCTATTAAATGTTGATTGCGATTGTACCTCCTGTCGGACATAATATATTTTCTTGTCTACTTTCTTGTAGGCTATCGTCGTCGTGTGGTGAGAGCCAACTTGGCGGCCTCCTTCCCTGAAAAGACAGAGAAAGAGCGGCGACGGATAGAACGTCGTTACTACCGGCATTTGTGCGACATACTTGTGGAAGGGGTATACAACCTCTTTGCGTCGCCGAAAAGCATCATGAAACGCTATCGTTTCGTGAACAGGGAGTTGGTGAACCGGTACTATGAACAAGGCCGTTCGGTGGTCCTTATGTCGGCCCATTACAACAATTGGGAGTATATGGTTACATCGCTTAATATGCAACTCTTTCACCATGGTATCGGTGTTGGCAAGGCATTGAGCAACAAGCTGCTTGAGCCGTGGGTGTTTCGCCGCCGCACCCGTTACGGTACGGAAGTGGTCTATTCCGATACGGTAAGGCAGGTTGTGGACTTCTACCATCGCCACCATGTGCCCTGTGCTTTGATGATGCTCAGCGATCAGTGCCCGTCCGATGTGCACAAGAGCTATTGGACCCTGTTCTTCCATCAGGAGACCCCTTTTCTTTATGGCGCAGAAAACTTTGCACGCCGTTATAATTTTCCTGTTCTTTACTATCGTGTCGACAAGCCTCGCCGTGGTCGCTATACAATAACGTTCAGCCTTCTATGCGAAGACCCGGCGTCGGTGCCTCAGTACACGATAGAGGAACGTTACATCCGAACCCTCGAAGCCGACATTGCTGCGAAGCCGGAGTACTGGCTTTGGAGCCATCGTCGGTGGAAGCGTCGGCGTCCTGACGACGTGATACTCCATGTCTCCTCATCCAATTCCTTGTCACAATCCTAAAAAGTTTTTATTTCGATGAAACATGTAGCTATTGTCATTCTCAACTGGAACGGTCGTTCGATGCTGGAGCGTTTTATGCCTTCGGTGATCAGATATTCACTTATGGACAGCGTCTCCGAGGCAGGATGGCAGATGCCGAATACACCGCGGTTGGAGCTAACGTCAGAGGTCATTGTTGCAGACAACGGGTCGTCCGACGACTCTGTCGCTTTCCTGCAAGAGCATTATCCGCAGGTGCGACTCATCTTGCTGGACAAGAACTATGGGTTTGCCGACGGGTACAATCGTGCGCTGGCACAGGTCGAGGCAGACTATTATGTCCTCCTCAATAGCGACGTCGAGTGTACGCCGCATTGGCTGCAGCCTGTTATCAGTATGATGGAGCGGGAGAAGCAGGTGGCCATCGCTCAACCCAAGATGTTGATGTTCGACCGCAAAGATACTTTTGAGTATGCAGGAGGAGCTGGTGGTTTCATTGACAACTACGGATATCCATTCTGTCGCGGACGTTTGTTCTCCACCTTGGAGCGCGACCATGGACAGTATGATGACGAATGCGATATCTTGTGGGCTTCTGGTGCCGCCATGTTTGTCCGTGCCAGTGTGTATCACCATCTTGGCGGGTTGGATGGCGATTTCTTTGCGCACATGGAGGAAATCGACTTTTGTTGGAGGGCGAAGAACAGTGGCTATTATGTGCGTTATTGCTCGCGGTCGGTAGTGTATCATGTCGGAGGCGGGACCCTGCCCAAAAGTTCTCCTTTCAAGACCCGTCTTAATTTCCGCAATAATCTGGCGATGCTATACAAGAATCTTCCCTCGGCGCGCCTGCGTCGTGTCATCCGATGCCGCATAGTGCTTGATTGGGTGGCGGCATTGAAGTTTCTTGCACAAGGCCATTGGGGTGAGTTCGACGCTGTGCGTCAAGCCCATCAGGAGTTTCGTCGTTTGCGACCCCAGTTGGTTGAGAAACGAGAAAAACTCCACCATCACACAGTTTCCGGCGTATATTGCCGTTTGGTGTTGGTGGAGTATTACTTGCTGCGTCGTACGATATTCACCGCATTGCGCGGCAGGTTTATCCGCGCAAAGCGTTAGTCTTTATTCTTCTTGAGGTTGCGGTGCTCCTCGTTGAGGCCGTCCAGAATCTCCTTCGTGATGTCCATGCCGGGGTTGAGGTAGAGGGAGGGTGAGTTCTCGAAGGTCTTGCGGAGGATGATGTCGAATTTCTGGTTCTGGGAGTTGTACTCGCGCACAAAGGCGAAGATGGCGTTCAGCAGTTTGGTGTTTTCCTCGATTTGACGCTCCATGATCTTGGCGGTGAGTTCCTGTTCCAGGGTGGCCATCTTTTCGGAACGCTGTTTCAGCTCGGCCTCCTTGGCTTCCTGCTGCGTGCGGGTCATGTTGGCACCGTTCTGCAGGTAGTCCTGATAGTCTTTCTGGAATTTCTCAATCTGCTGGCGACCATACTGCTCCTGCTGGCTCTTGTAGGCCAGGAGTTCCTGCTCCAGTTCTTTGGCGTACTCGTAGTTGGCCAACAGGGTGTCGGTGTCGACGTAGGCTATGGTCAGCCCGCCTTCTTTCTGCAGAGGGGCGGTGGCTTCGGCGTTCACTTTGCTCTTGGGGGCCGAGGTGAAGTGGAGAATGTAGATGCCGATGAGGCCCAGCAGCAGCACAGCGTTGCAGGCCAGAAGGATTTTGCTCAGTTTATTGTTTTCCATTGTTGTGTTTTTTTATTTTTCAACTTTGATATTTTCAATAGCGCGCTCCACGCGGCGTATGGTCTCTTCCTTGCCGATGGTGAGGATGAGGGTGATCATGTCAGGTCCCACGGTGCGGCCCACCACGGCGATGCGCAGCGAGTTCATCACCTTGCCGGTGTTCAGGCCGTTGGCGGCGATGTAGTCGTCCAACAGGCTCGTCCTGTCGGCGAGCAACGCGTAGATATCTCGCGGGGCCTTGTTCAAA
>CALGCG010000019.1 GCA_937884485.1 uncultured Bacteroidales bacterium | reverse complement strand
TCATAGCCCCAGCCGTCGCCGCCGAAGATCCACTGGCTCTTCTTGACGAGGCTGTGACGGAGCTCGAGGAGCTGCTTGCAGATATCGCAGCCGCAGGCTTCCATCAGCGGGATGAGCTTGTCGGCGATTTCCTTGGTCTTGAGGGTGTTCTCGCGGTTCTCGATCCACTCGGTGAAGAGGGCCTTGATTTCGGCGCTGCAGCAGTCGCACTGGAGGCCTTCCTTCATAATGCGCTCCACGCGGTCGCGCATCTGGCGGGTGGCGGTGGCCATACCGAGGCCGAACTCAGCGTTGTCCTCAAAGAGCGAGTTGGCCCAGGCGGGACCGAAGCCGCTGCGGTAGTTCTTGCAGTAGGGGGTGGCAGGAGCCGAGCCGCCGTAGATGGAGGAGCAGCCCGTGGCGTTGGCCACCATCATCTGCTCGCCGAAGAGCTGGGTGATGCACTTCAGGTACGGGGTCTCGCCGCAGCCGGCGCAGGCACCGCTGAACTCGAACAGAGGCTGTGCGAACTGGCTGTTCTTGACGTTGGCTTTCTTGTCGATGAGGTTGTCCTTGTAGGTGACGCACTTCTGGGCGTAGTCCCAGTTGGCGGCCTCGTGGAGCTGGCTCTCGAAGGGTTTCATCACGAGGGCTTTCTCCTTGGCGGGGCAGACGTCGGCGCAGTTGCCGCAGCCGGTGCAGTCCATAGCGCTGACCTGCATACGGAAATGCATACCGGCCAGCTCCTTGGGCATCTTCACGTCGATGGCCTTCATCGACTCGGGGGCGTTCTTCATCTCCTCGTCGGTCATCACGCAGGGACGGATGGCGGCGTGGGGGCAGACCAGCGAGCACTGGTTGCACTGGATGCAGTTGGCGGGGTTCCACTCGGGGACCACGGTGGCCACGCCGCGCTTCTCGTAGGCCGTGGTGCCGGCTGGGAAGGTGCCGTCCTCGTAGCCGAGGAATGCCGACACGGGCAGGTCGTTGCCGGTCTGGGCCACCATCGGGCGCATCACCTTGGCGATGAACTCGGGGTCGCCCTCGTGCTTCTCGACGGCGAAGTCGGTGCTACAAGGCAGGTTGGCCCACTCGGCGGGGATGTCGATTTTGGTGATCTCACCACCGCGGTCGACGGCAGCGTAGTTCTTGTTGACCACGTCCTCACCCTTGCGGCCGTAGCTCTTGACGATGAATTTCTTCATCTGCTCCACGGCGAGGTCGTAAGGTATCACCTCGCTGATCTTGAAGAAGGCGCTCTGGAGGATGGTGTTGGTGCGGTTGCCGAGGCCGATTTCAGCGGCAATCTTGGTGGCGTCGATGATGTACATCGTGATGTGGTGCAGCGCCAGGTACTTCTTCACGAAGTCGGGCAGCTGGGCCTTGGTCTCCTCGACGGTCCAGGGGCTGTTGTAGAGGAAGGTGCCGTTGTCCTTCAGGCCGCGCAGGCAGTCATACTTGCGCAGGTAGCTGGGCACGTGGACGGCCACGAAGTCGGGCGTGCCGACCAGATAGGGTGCGGGCAGGGGGTTGTCGCCGAAGCGCAGGTGCGAGCAGGTGTAGCCGCCCGATTTCTTCGAGTCGTAGTCGAAGTAGGCCTGGCTGTACTTGTTGGTGTTGTCGCCGATAATCTTGATGCTGTTCTTGTTGGCACCCACGGTACCGTCAGCACCGAGGCCGTAGAAGCGGGCCTCGAAGGTGCCCTTGGGCAGGATGGAGATTTCGGGGAGGATGGGAAGCGAGCGGAAGGTCACGTCATCGACGATGCCGATGGTGAACTGATTCTTCGGTGCGCGACCGCCAGGGAGCGAACTGTCACCAGACGCGCCCTCGGCGTTGTTGAAGACGCTGATAATCTGTGCGGGAGTGGTGTCCTTGCTGGAGAGACCGTAGCGGCCGCCGAGGATGGTGGGCTTGTAGGGGCAGTCCTTGAAGGCCTCGACGATGTCGAGATACAGGGGGTCGCCGTTGGCGCCGGGCTCCTTGGTGCGGTCCAGCACGGTGATGGTCTTCACGTGCTCCATCAGGCTCTTGGGCATAGCCTCCATCAGGTGCTTCACGCTGAAGGGACGGTACAGGTGGACGGTCACGCAGCCGGTCTTCTTGCCCTGGGCGTTGAGGTAGTCGACCACGGTCTTGATGGTCTCGGTCACCGAGCCCATAGCCACGATGACGTGCTCGGCATCCTTGGCACCGTAGTAGGTGAAGGGGGCGTACTGGCGGCCCGTCAGCTTGCTGATCTCAGCCATATATTTGGCCACGATGTCGGGCAGGGCGTCATAGTACTTGTTCTGCAGCTCGCGGGTCTGGAAGTAGACGTCGCTGTTCTGGGCGGTACCGCGGGTCACGTTGTGCTCGGGGTTGAGGGCGTTCTCGCGGAAAGCCTTCAGGGCCTTCTGGTCCACGAGCGGACGCAGGTCTTCCATATCCCAGGCCTCGATTTTCTGGATCTCGTGGCTGGTGCGGAAACCATCGAAGAAGTTGAGGAACGGCACGCGGCCTTTCAGGGCGCTGAGGTGGGCCACAGGGGCGAGGTCCATCACCTCCTGCACCGAGCTCTCGGCCAGGAGGGCGAAGCCGGTCTGGCGGGCGCTCATCACGTCGGCGTGGTCGCCGAAGATCGAGAGAGCCTGGGCGGCCAGGGCGCGGGCGCTCACGTGGAACACGCCGGGCAGCAGCTCGCCGGCGATCTTGTACATATTCGGGATCATCAGCAGCAGACCCTGCGAAGCGGTGTAGGTGGTGGTCAGCGCACCGGCCTGCAACGAGCCGTGCACGGCGCCGGCGGCGCCGGCCTCGCTCTGCATCTCGACGACCTTCACGGTCTCGCCGAAGAGGTTCTTACGACCCGCAGCGGCCCACTCGTCGATATACTCGGCCATAGGGCTGGACGGGGTGATGGGGTAGATAGCTGCTACCTCGCTGAACATGTACGCCACATGCGCCGCAGCGCAGTTGCCGTCACAAGTCATAAACTTTTTTTCTTTTGCCATAATTGCTTAAACGTTTAAGGATTAATATCTTATTAAGTTTTTCTGTTTTATTATGAGGGTACAAATATAATAAACTTTGCTGAAATACCGAAAAATATTTCACATACATAAGGAAAAAAATCAGCCACAGTATGTAATGCTGTGGCTGTAGAGTATTGAATGTTCGTTTGTTACCGCTCCTCGTCGGGTGTGCTGTCGACGATGAGCGGAGTGTCGCTCTGGGCTATCTGTTTGGCGTTCATTGGCGAGACTACCGACTGGCCAATCTCTTTTTTTCAAACGGTTATAATTTGTAACCGTTTCGTTTCCTTCCGCCTTTAATCTGTGCTTCAATACTTTCCAATAATTGCGCGGATCGGGACTATTGGTCAGTACCGCGATGCAGTCAATGATGGAGAACTACCACTTCTCCGCATCAGTATCCCAAGCGGTACGCACCCGCTTCTCTTCAAAAAGTTGTTTTGCTTGCTTCTGTGTCATATCCTCTATTTTTTACATAATCCTAAAACGGTACTTGCCGTCACGAGTCATAAGTTTTTTCTTTTGCCCTCATTGCTAATGCCGAAGGCCGCGAATACCTAATAATCCAACTTGACGTAATGAGCAACGTTTAAGGATTAATTATTAAGTTGTTTGTGTATATTGCTTTTTTTATTTAATTATAGGAAGACAATTCAAAGATTTAATATCAAGTGATAAAGCAATGTATTCGTCAGAATAGACGTTAGCAGGAACTTGCATATAGTTTGCTGCCTTATATAAAATATGCTTTTCTGCACCAATAAATTCAAGATTTTTTTCTACAATATCTGGCCTTAAAACAACATTAAAACCAAGTTTCCCATTAACCTGAACAGAGGGGTATATGATTCCTGATTCAGTCAAAAGAGAATTGTGTGCAAAATATGAAGAAACCATATATTGACTATTATTTCCTTCTGAGACTTTTTTAGCAAATTGACCAGCAACAAACTCAACAAGTTTGTCGAATATCGGTATAAATTCTTTTTCAGATGGGTAATCTGGCAGTCTTCGAATATAGTTTTTTTGCATTGCATTGACGGTACTATTTTGATTGGCATCCACAAATACATTGGGGTGACAAATGAGAGCCATATCAATGTCTTTATTGACTCGCCATCTCGACACAAATATTACCTCTTGCCCTATATCTCGACCATTACGATGTAGTGATGATGTTTCCAACATTGCAATAAAGTCACCATCTTCCACATCCCGATCTCCTACTGCGCCATAAAAAACGCTCTCGTGTGGGATAGAAGCGCGTTGATAACTAATAACATTTTCAGGTCGTTTACAACCAAATGATTCTTTTTCGAGGTTTGGAGCATCTTTACGACAACGTGAAATTATAGTACCTCGACTAAGTGTATAGTGCAACCAAGGTAAATCGGATAAAATAAGACGGATGATAAAGTCAACCTCGTTCCTGCATTCAGCAGAATCTGTTAATTCAATAGATTCCAGTTCTCTTATTGCGTCCAATAATCTCATCTTCTAATTTTAAAAACTCATTATAACGACTCTTTTACTATCGTTACGTTCTGTATCCTCGTTGAAACTTTGTTATTTCAGATGAGTGTATATCATCTTTACCTGGTCTAAAGTAGTCGTATTCACATTTAGCAACACCCCCATGAAAAGACTCAACATTAACATAGTGGAAGTCAATGTTCAATACGGTTTCTCCTTTTTTGTTTATAAATTTTTCATGTTCTCCAATTGCATGCACTAATGCTAAACCTTCAGAGAAATCACATGCATATTTATACTTTGGCGGAATAACCAGTTCAAGTTTTTCGTTAATATATCCCCATTTGCCGGAGATGTTTATTTTAGCCATTCCCTCAACAAAATTTCCGACGTTTAGTACTGGTGGGAATAAGGTATCGCCGTTCACTGTTCTAAATCCAGAAAACATGTGAGTTTCAAATCGTGTGAAGGATAAGAAATCATCGTCAGGGGTCACTTCTAAAGTAGAAAGATCGGTTTCAAAACGTTCCGGGGGGAGCAAGTCTCTATACCTCTTTTCGTAATCCTCTTTTGAACATGAAAGACTATGGAGTTTGACCTTTGAATATGTCAACTCAACCTCTTCTTTGGTTTTGAGTGAACAAGGGATTATTTCATTTAGATATGCATCAATTGCGCCATATAGGCCCCCCCTTTGAACAGTATAATACCCATTTTTATAGTCGTATGCCCAATCGTATTTGTTAGGAATTGCTATTTCCTCTCCGTCTTTGTAGACGAGCATACATCCTTCCGTATTAATATATCCATACTCACAGTCAAGCCTTACTTTTGCTTTACCATTTTTAAAATCACTTATTTCGCAATATTTGCATTCAATTATTTCATTGCTATCAATATCAACGTAGCCATAGCCTCGATTGGTAGAGAAAACGGGCAATAGTCCATCATGAAATGATCTGCCTATGTCTGAATACTTCTCAATATCTCCTTGGCCAATCCTTTTGTTATGAAATTCATAATAATTGCCAGAAGAATCTAAAAAGCCCAAACATGAAGTAAGGCTATTGTTGGGAACCACCTTAATCCATCCATCGACAATCCCTTGTATGTACTCGTCTGTTTCATATAATATAGACTGGTCGCAGATTTTTATTAGTTTTTTTCCATGATCAACTATTGCAATATTCCAATCCCAATCATCTATGGACTCATATTTGACAGGGAGGATTTCCTTTCCCTCATCTGAGAGAAGTCCGTATTTGTCTTTGATTTTAGCTCGTAAAAATTTTTCTCCCGTTACCTCATTATTAGTTGGATAAATATTATCATATTTTATCTCACATAAGAGTTTGCCATGATTATCACAAATACCATAAAGACGCTCTTCATAATACATTTTTGTTTTGGCTAAAATATAACATATTATGATGTTATTCTGTTTTTTCCATAAGTGGTAGTTAGACTCATAAATATCACCATTATTATGTATGATTTTATTTTTGTTAACTGTAAAATCAGGTTCTTCTACCAAATTAGTGTCGTTTTTTTGTGTTGGGTCAACTATTTCGTCGCAGTTAGTGTCGTCTATTTTTTCATCTACGACATGGTATTTAGAAAAAAACGACATGTCTCCAGCATACCCCATTTCGTGCCCATTGTGGTCAAGGTAATAACACGAAAAACCTTTTAGGCCGAGAATTTTTTCCCCAGGACTAACAGTATATGCTTGTATTGAGTTGTCAAAGATACGAGTTTTGATAAAATCATAGTGAACTATTTTCAGATCACCGGTCTCAATGTTGTAAAATGCATAAGAATTCAATCTTTTTTCTGAGGAACAACCATCATGATATTCCGATTCCAATCGATAGTTATCTAAGGTGAAGATAATGATACCTTGTTTCCCACGTAAATCAAATGTAAACATATTTACTTTTTGCAATTATATATAGAACTATTTTATTTCAGCAGTTTCCTTTTTTGTTCTTGTTCTCCGCTACGCTATCGAATGTCCGCTGGACATTTCCCCCACTTCTTCCAGGACGGTCATTTGCTGTCGCCTTTCCTTACTCGTTTGACGGTGTGCGTGATTTTACCAATGATAAAGTTTATCTCCAATGATGATTCCGTCTCGGAGGTCTCGAGGTCGGGCATCACTATGTCGGTAAGCACTTCGCCGAAGTGGTGCATCTTCTTTTCCTGCACCGCCTTGTCGGTCTCTTTGTGCAACTCCACCAACTCACGTTTCAGTTCCCGCACTTTGGCGAAGGTTTCAATGATGGCGATGGTTACAGCTGTAGCACGTTCGCTTTTCAGTATGGTTGCCAACATATACAGCCCCTTCTCGGTGAAAGCTCGCGGCTCAACAGGAGAGTTCTTCAAGGTCTTGAAGTGGTCGAAATTTTCGACCAGTTGCTGCTTTTCAACACCTTGCAGCGTAAAGAAGTAGCCTTTCGGGAATTTGTCGGGGTTGTTTTTCACCGCCTCATTCACCCTCTTGGTTTCAACACCATACAACTCCGCCACATCACGGTCGATAAGCACCTTCTTCCCCCGCAACTCAATCAGTCGCGCTTCTATCTCATGCGTTTCAACTAGCAGTTGGTTGGCTATTTGTAATTCCTTTGCCATGTTCTTATTTGTTTATTTCAGCAGTTTTCTGTTTCCCATTTCTGTGAGGGCGACAATGTGAATGCGTTGTTTCTAAACCCCTCGAATTCGATGGGGTTAAAACTGGGATTGTTGAGCGATTCCCAAATTCCAAGGTACTCTATGGTGTTCCTGTTGCGCATCCAGTTTCCAACAACGGCATTCGGTTCCAGCGAGTTTTTCTGTCGGGCAATATCGGTGATACAGATAAAGTCCATCCCTCCGACCTTCATCGTGCGGATGGCGAAGTTTTTAACGTTTATTTCCTGTATCTTGGTCATAGTCATTGTACTTTTGTTTGAACCCTGTCCTTTTTCGTGGTGTTGAGTGTCTCTTGTGCAGCTGGTCGAGGGCGGCGTTGCTTTATCGAGCTCGGCAGCCATAGCAGGTGGCTTCTCCTAAAATGTGCCGCAAGTTGTATACTTTTTTCTTTCGCTATAATTGCTTAATCGTTTATGGATTAATAGATTATTCTTTTTCCCTGTTTTGTTATATGAGTACAAATATAACAATATTTACCGACACGGCAAAATTATTTTGCCCTCGGCGAAAACGTGCTGCCGTTTCCTTAAATCTCTGTTGATACAGCAGCCGCCGGTATTTCAGAGCAGGACCGCGAGGCCGATGCCCACTGCCACCTGCGCCACCAGGATGGCGGGGACGCCGAGGGTAAACTTCTTGTGGCGGGTTTTGTGGCGGAAGAGGTGCATGGCGAGGAGGGCGCCGGGGCTGCCGCCGAGGGCGGCGAGGAGCAGCAGGGTGGCCTCCGGCGTGCGGCGGCGTGCGTGGCGGGGGCGCTTCCCCTTGCGGTGTTTCCTCCGATGCTTCTTGCCTGTGCGCATCTTGCGCGGCTGGGCCTTGGGGTCGGGGTTCTCGGCCTTCCACTTGTCGTGACCGTAGGCCACGAAAGTCAGCAGGTTGATGGTCAGCAGGTAGTGTATGATGATTGTCGCAGACATCGGCGTTGTTTTTTCCGGTGCAAAAGTACACATTTTTTGCCACTTTGGGGAAAATGATTACTTTTGCAAAACGGACGGCAAGGCCGGAACGGGGCCGTCCGCAAAGGAAATCAGTTTGATAGAATAGAAAACAACAAATAATTTTAAAACAAAAAAAACTATGTTCTTTCAAGTTTACGGGGCCAATGCCCTAATCCAATGGGGGATGCTGCTGGTGGTGCTGGCAGGTCTGATCCTATGGAACGAATTTGCCCGCCGCACCAAGATGGGCGGGCTCATCACTTTTCTGGCCATTCCGTTGGCCTTGACGGTCTACTTTGTGGCCATCGCCATCGGTGCCCATGCCGGCGCCGAGTGGGCGGTGAACAACCAGACCCGCATCTACATGAACGGCTGGTTCCACTACGCCAAGCTCTATGCCGCCCTCACCGGCTGCATCGGCTTCATGATAATCAAGTACAAATGGGGCATCGGCGCCAAGCACTGGTTCAAACCGTTCCCCTTCATCATCGTGGGTATCAACATCTTGATTGCTGTCGTTTCCGACTTCGAGAGCGCCGTCATGGGTTGGAACAAGTGGTGGCTCAGCAGCGAGGGCGTGTGGCTCTTCGGCGGCTGGCACAACGTCTTCAACGGCCTGGCCGGTCTGTTCAACATCTTCTGCATGACCGCCTGGTGGAACGTCTACTCGTCGAAGGACAAGAAGGACATGATCTGGGCCGACATGACCTGGGTCTACATCCTGGTCTACGACATCTGGAACTTCGCCTACACCTACAACTGCCTGCCGACGCACAGCTGGTACTGCGGTATCGCCCTGCTGCTGGCCCCGACGGTGGCTGCCCTGCTGTGGAACCGCGGCGGCTGGATCCAGAACCGCGCCAACACGCTGGCCATCTGGTGCATGTTCGCCCAAGTGTTCCCCCTCTTCCAGGAGACCTTCAAGGACGGCCGCCAGTGGTTCAGCTGGGCCGTGCTGCCGGTGCAGTATCCCGACGGCATCGAGACCGTCAAGCAGCTCTATGCAGTGGCCGGTGGCGAAGCCGCCACGGTGGGCACCACGGTGGACTCCGTGAGCGCCAACCCCACCATGATGACCGTCATCAGCGCCCTGGCCCTGGTGACCAATGTCATTGCCTTCGGCTACATCATGTACACCGCCAAGAAACGCCACATCAACCCCTACAAGGAGGATGTGTTCGTCAACCAGAAGTACTACAAGGACGCCATCGCCCGCGCCGACGTCGACTAAGCCGTCCGGCCGGATACAAGGGGATGCCTCGCAAAGGGGGCATCCCCTTTTTTTTATTTTCCGACGGCGATGTATTTTTTCAGCGCTTTGACGTAGCTGCGGAAGGCCTCGGTTCCCTCGGGCGTGATGCGGCAGGTGGTGCGGGGCATCTTGCCTTTGAACCCTTTCTCCACGCCGATGTAGCCGGCCTCGGCCAGCTTGTCTATCTGCACGCTCAGGTTGCCCGACGTGGCGCCGGTCTGCTCCTTCAGGTAGGTGAAGTCGGCCTCGTCCACACCTGCCAGCAGCGACATGATGGCCAGGCGCAGCTCCGAGTGCAAAAGCGGATCCAGTTTCGGCAGCATGGCTTACTTGTATTGATATTTGACAATCAGCCCCGTGGCCACCAGCACCAGGCCGGCAAAGGTGAAGATGAGCATCTGCTCCTCTGCTGCGCCGGTGATGTAGTAAATGGCCAGCCCCCCGATGCCTGTCACAAAACCGGCAATCTTCATGGCCCAGTTCTTCAGCGCCACCCCGCAGATGCTTTCCGCCAGGCCGAATAGCAGCACTATTTCGGCCGTGAGGCTTGCCACTGACACCATGGCGCGTATGATCCTGCCAAGATCGAGTGCACCATCGCCCACATACGAATAGGCAATCGTGAATACCGCCACCGTGCATGCAAAAATGCCGAAGGCGGACCAGATGCCCTGTGTGATGCGGCTCACGTCGTTCTGCACGTGTGTTTCGGTGTCTTTGCGACTCATCAGTCGTGCCAGCAAAAAGCCAATGACGGGCATGGCAAACCACAGGCAGTTCCACGCTGGCTGGTCGGTCAGCTTCCATAGTAAATAGATAATAAGTGAGAAGACCGTCAGCAACGTACCCCACAGGATGTAGTACTTGCCGCTGCGGCGCGTAATCTCTTTGCGGCTGCTGTTCAGCGTCTCGCTGATGATTGACAGGCTCTCTTCGGCCGTCATTTCCTTGTTCTGTTCCATTGTTTTAATGTTTGATGTGTTCAACATTGTTTAAATTGCTTTGTGATGCTTTTCTTTGTTGCGCAACTTTCAAGAATCACGGTGCAAAAGTAAACAAGTTTATGAAATAAACCAAATATTTTTGAATAATATTTTGTATAATTCTGTATTTTATGTTGATAAAATTTGTATAGAAAGGGTGAAATGCCCATTTTTTAGTCGTTCATCGGGACAAAAAAACGCTTTTTTATACCTTTTTCGATGGTTCCCGTTGCGGTCGATGGGGGTTGAGAATCGGGGTCCGGTTGCTGGATGTTTCTCAATGCACTATCCCCACGATGCGCCCGTTGGGGGCGATGGTGTAGCGGGCATACATGTCGTTGGCGTTGCCCGTGGCCTCGGGGGCGTTGCTTGGGAAGTATTTGATTTCTACCACAAAGCATTCCTGCACGCTCTCCACCGCCTGCACCCATCCGTAGCGGCGGAAGTCGCGGCCGCGTGCCGCCATGTCTTTCACCACTGCCTCGTATACCCGTGTGCTGCCCGTCAGCATGACCATTTCCTCCGCCGTTACGCTGTCGCGCTTGTAGAGGTAGCGCCAATGGCCGCGATGGTCCAGGCCCACCTCCGTGCCGTCGCTGTAGGTGACAATATAGTAGTCCTTGCCGTCGAGGCGGAAGCCGTCGTAGGTGGTCATGGCGTCGATGCGGTATGCCTTCGGCAGGTTGCGGCGCACGGCCTTGGGCAAAGCCTCGTAGTCGCACTCGAAATAGCGTTTGTCGCCTCCCATCCATCCGAAGACCGACAGGCTGTCCAGCCCGCGCGGCTCGCTGCTGCGGCCGTCGACCATTGTTATTCCCGGGCCGTTGACCCCGATGTGCATCAGCTGCCGCTTCGTGAGGTTCACAACAACGCGCCAGTAGTCGTCGTCGCCGTCGCTCACATCGACAAAACTGCGCTCCGGGTGGTTCTCTTCAGTGTCCATCATGCAGTTGACGAACGCGCAGGTGTCGCCCTTTTTGTTGCGGAAGAAAAGGTACTGGCGAGTGAATCGGTAGTAGCGCGGAGCCGTGAAGACCTCGCAAATCCGTTGTGCCGAATCGGCCTTGCGGTCGAGCACTTCGGCCATCACCTCCTCGGCCCGCTTCACCTCCGCCAGCCATGCCCCGTCCAGCAACCGGCCTTTGAAGCGGTCCTCGAGCGCGGCTCGCCGTGCGCTGTCGGCGGTCGTCATCAGGTAGCCCACCACGCCCTCGTTGTTGCGGCACTCGTAGAAATCTATCTTGGGGCTGTCCATCACGTGGTCCCAGTACTCCGGCGTGTTGCGGTCGTAGCGCGTTGTGTCCTTCGGCACCGGCGCTATCTTCGCCACCCGCACCGCGTGCAGCCTCGGCAGTTGCTGCCCGCTGGCCATCATGGGCACCAGAAACAGGATGAGTAGCAGCTTCTTCATCTTTTTGTATATCTTACGCTCATAACGCCGAAAAAAGAAGAATGTTGTACGGATGCAAAAATATACTTTCCGCTCCGCCCCGGCAGGCCCCGGCTCCGCCCCGACTTCGCCCCCAATTCGGCCCTTCCTATATAGTTCTTATATACTTCTTATATAGTTCCTATATATTGTATATAAGAACTATATAAGAACTATATGTGAACGATATAAGAACTATATAAGAAGGGCCGAAGAAGGGGCGAATCGGGGGCGAATCGGGTGGCTGTCGGAGGGGGAGGGGAGACTCGGCAATTTCTTAACCATTCATTACGATGAGGTCGGCCAGCTGGCCGCGGGCGGCGCGGACGAGGTCCTGCGGGGCCAGGCGGAACTGGAGGCCGCGCAGGCCGGCACTGCAGTAGATGTGGTCGTACAGCATGATGCTCTCGTGGAACCAGGTGGGCAGCGCTTTCTTCATGCCGATGGGGGAGCAGCCGCCGCGGATGTAGCCCGTGAGGGGGAGGAGTTCCTTGACGTGGATCATCTCCAGTTTCTTGTTGCCGGTGACGCGGGCGGCCTTCTTGAGGTCCACCTCCTCGGCGCCGGGGATGACGCAGACGACGAGGCCCGTTTTGTCTCCCCGCAGCACGAGGGTTTTGAAGAGCCGTTCGATGGGCTGGCCGAGCTGGGCGGCGATGTGCTGGGCGCCGAGGTCGTTCTCGTCGACCTCGTAGGGGATGAGTTCGTAGGCTATCTTCAGCTGGTCGAGCAGCCGTGCGGCGTTGGTTTTATTGATTTTCATGTGTTGTTCCGTTTTATTGCCGGCAGGATGCCGGCGCTCCATGATTGATTTTGAACACCCAGGCGTGGTCGAGGGCGTTGAGTTCCTTGGTGCTGAGGTTGCTGAGGTCGAGGACGAGGGCGCCGTCCTTTTTCTGGCGCCATGTTATGTTGCCCGTGGTGCCGAGGAGGGTGACGGCGGTGCCTTTCGGCAGGCGCGGCATGTCGGGGATGGTCAGCGTGGGGCCGGGGCGCTCGAACTCGATGACGTAGAGGTTGTCGCCTTTCTGCGTGAAGCAGCGGATGGTGCGCTGCCACGTGGCGGTGCCGTGCCATTCTCCATCTGCAGGGACATAGTTCTCACCGTCGGTGCTGACATACAGCGCGGCTTTGGCCTCCAGGTCTTTCTCCCGGTACCACACATCCAGCGCTATCTCTTGGTTCTGTTTTAGCAGTACCCTGGTGCCGGGCTTGTTCTCTGCCCATGCATGGTTGTAATATAGGATGGTGTCGCCATGGTAGACGACTGTCATCTCATCGTCGGCCTCGGCTTTGAACTGGTACCATCCCTTGTCGGAAGCGTTGTAGATGCCTTGCCAGTGGATGGTGAAGTCGTCGACGGGCATGTTCTGCAGGGGGGCGTTGCGCACCCAGTCGAAGTCGATGGTGCCAGAGGGCGGCATGGGTGCTATCGTGCGGGTGGCATGCTTGCTGATGATCATTCGATTCTCTCCGCATGAGGCCGGGATGGTCCGTGGATGGGTGCCGTAGATGGCTTCGCCGTTGACCTTCAGCCACTGGCCGAGGTCGCGCAGGCGTTCCTGCTGGATGAGGGGGATGTGGCCGTCGGCGGCGGGTCCGACGTTGAGGGTGAGGCCGCCGCCGTGGGCCACGAGCTCGCAGAAGTGCTGTATGAGGGCCGTGGAGGTGAGGTAGCCCGCCAGGTCCTCGTTGCGGTTGAGTCCGAAGCTGCGGCCTATGCCGCGGCATTCGGCCCAGGGCCGGTCGGTGACGTCGATGCCGGCGCTGTATTCCGGGGTCTTGAAGCCGTGCTGGGTGCCTTGTCCCCAGCGGTCGTTGACGATGGCGTCGGGGCCGACGGTGTTGTAGTACCAGGCGATGAGCTCGGTGGAATGGAGCTGTTCGGGGGTGAAGTCCCAGTCGCCGTCGGCGAAGATGGCGTCGGGCCGGTAGCGCGACACGAGGTCTTTGAATTGGGGAATCATGTAGGTTTGGACGTAGCGGCCGATGCTGTCGTTGGGGTCGAGGGTCCAGCGGTGCAGGGGGTTGCTCCATTCGGGCAGGGAGTAGTAGAAGCCCATGCGGAGGCCTGCGCGGCGCACGGCGGCGGTGAGTTCTTCGACGATGTTGCGCCGCGGGCCGCTCATGGTGCTGTTCCACTGGGGCTGGCAGGGGTCGTCCCAGAGGGAGTAGCCGTCGTGGTGCTTGGTGACGAGGAGGACGTATTGCGCTCCGGCGTCGCGGAACATCTGCGCCCACTCGTCGGGCTGCCACAGCTCGGCGTGCCAGTGGCGGGTGAGCTGGGCGTACATTTCGCGCACCGGCAGCGTGGTGTCGGCGTAGTAGGACATGGCGCGGAGGCGTCCGGGGTCGCGGGAGAGGAGCCCCTTGTAGAGCCATTCGCCGTAGCCCTCCTTGCCGGCGTAGGCGGGCACGGAGTAGAGGCCCCAATGGACGAAGATGCCCAGCTTGGCGTCGGAAAACCATTGGGGGTAGGGGCGCTGGTTGAGGCTTTGCCAGGTGGGCTCCACCGTCTGCGCACGCAGGGCGAGAGGGCAGAGGAGGAGGGCTATCGTCAGTAGGTGTTTCATTGCGTCGGTGTGATGGTATAACGACTGCAAAAATACGAAAATTCCGCGTGACGGCAAAAAATATTTTTGTCGGGTCGGGAAATATGCGTATCTTTGCAGCCATGTTTGACGATACCTACAGAACCATCAGCGCCCCCGCCGAGGGCCTCTACAAGGAGAAAGGGAGCAAGTTCCTGGCCTTCGCCTATCCGGTGCACAGCCAGGAGGAGGTGAAAGCCCGTCTGGAGCAGCTGCGCAAGGACTACTTCGACGCCCGCCACCATTGCTACGCCTACATCCTCGGCCCGCGCAAGGACGCCTTCCGCGCCAACGACGACGGCGAGCCCAGCGGCACCGGCGGACGCCCCATCCACGGGCAGCTGCTGAGTGCCGACCTGACGGACACGCTCATCGTCGTCGTCCGCTACTTCGGCGGCATACTCCTCGGCGCCAGCGGCCTGGCCAACGCCTACAAGACCGCCGCCCGCGACGCCATCGACCACGCCACCATCGTCGAGAAAACCATCGACTACCGCTACCGCCTCTCGTTCCGCTACGAGACCATGAACGACGTGATGCGCATACTGAAGGACTACGACCTCAGGCCCGAGAACCAGCAGTACGACCTCGACTGCTCGCTCGAGGTGGGCATCCGCCAGTCGCTCTCCGTGCGCTTCTACGACGCTGTGGCCAACCTGCGGACGGTGAAGATAGAAGTGGTTTAGAATTGAAAATTGAAATTATGCCTGCGTGCTTGATATTTTCAATTTTCAATTCTCAATTTTCAATTTTCTTCGTATCTTTGCAGTTTCAAATTCGACATAAGAAATGAGTGAACTGCTTGACCAACTGAATGAACCTCAGCGCGAGGCGGCGGCATGCACCGACGGCCCCGTGATGATTATCGCCGGTGCCGGCAGCGGCAAGACCCGCACGCTGACCTACCGCATAGCCCACCTCATGGAGCTGGGCGTCGACCCCTTCCACATCCTGGCGCTGACCTTCACCAACAAGGCCGCCAACGAGATGAAGGAGCGTATCATCAAGCTCGTGGGCGGCGAGGGCCGCAACCTGTGGATGGGCACCTTCCACAGCATCTTCGCCCGTGTGCTGCGCGCCGAGGCCTCCAAGCTGGGCTACACCTCCAGCTTCACCATCTATGACACCGACGACTCCAAGGCCGCCATCAAGCAAATCGTCAAGCAGCTCAACCTCGACCCCAAGACCTACAAGCCCTCCTTCGTGCTCAACCGCATCTCCATGGCCAAGAGCAACCTCCTTTCGCCCAAGGACTACCAGGAGAACCCCGAAATCTACCAGACCGACATTGACTCCAAGCGTCCCGCCATCGGCCAGATCTACGTCATGTACGACCAGCGCCTCCACAATAGCAACGCCATGGACTTCGACGACCTGCTCTTCAACATGAACATTCTCCTGCGCGACTTCCCCGACGTGCTGCTGAAGTACCAGCAACGCTTCCAGTACATCATGGTGGACGAGTACCAGGACACCAACTACGCGCAGTACCTCATCGTCAAGAAACTCGCCGCCCGCAACCAGAACATCTGTGTCGTCGGCGACGACGCACAGAGCATCTACGCCTTCCGCGGGGCCAACATACAGAACATCTTCAACTTCAAGCGCGACTACCCCGACATGCACCTCTTCAAGCTGGAGCAGAACTACCGCTCCACGCAGAATATCGTCAACGCCGCCAACAGCATCATCAGCCGCAACCGCGACCAGATACAGAAGGAACTCTGGAGCGACAACGGCGTGGGCAACCGCATACGCCTCATCCGCGCTGTCGACGAGAAGGACGAGGGCATGCGCGTGGCCGACTCCATCCAGAATTTCCGCCTCGGCGAGGACGCCGAATTCCGCGACTTCGCCGTGCTCTACCGTCAGAACTCCCTCTCGCGCTCCATCGAGGATGCGCTGCGCAAGATGAACATCCCCTACAAGATCTACCAGGGACTCTCGTTCTATGGCCGCCGCGAGGTGAAGGATGTCCTGGCCTACCTCCGCCTGGCCATCAACCCCCACGACGACGAAAGCCTCGTGCGCATCATCAACTATCCCACCCGAGGCATCGGCCAAACCACCATGGACAAAATCCGCGTGGCGGCGGCCGACAACGACATCAGCATCTGGACCGTGCTGGAGAACATCCAGTCCTTCGGCCTCCCCATCCAGAGCGGCGCCGTGCAGAAAATCACGGAGTTCGTCTACATGATCAAGCGCTTCGAGAGCCAGGTGCCCTCGGTCGACGCCTTCACCCTGGCCAAGCAGATAGTCTACGCCAGCGGCATCATCAAAGCCCTCCGCGAGGAGGACGACCCCGAAAGCGCCGAACGCATAGAGAACATCGACGAGCTCATGAACAGCGTCCAGGAGTTTTGCGAGGATGAACAGGAGATTCCCGAAGGACCGGAGGCTCAGGAGGCCCCGTCCAAGCCCTTCCGCACCCTCGACGAGTTCCTGCAGCAGGTACTCCTCTACACCTCCGAGGACAAGGACAAAGACAAGGACGCCAACAAGGTCTCCCTGATGACCATCCACGCCGCCAAGGGACTGGAGTTCCCCTACGTCTACGTCGTCGGCATGGAGGAGCAGCTCTTCCCCTCGTTCCTGGCCAGCAGCCGCGCCGAGCTGGAGGAGGAACGCCGCCTGTTCTACGTCGCCGTGACACGCGCCGAGAAGCAGGTGACCCTCAGCTACGCCCAGACGCGCTTCAACAACGGCCAGCGCATGGGCGGCGAGGTGAGCCGCTTCGTGGAGGAGATAGACCCGCAGTACATCGAGATTCCCTCCGTGCGCCGCAGCACGCCCGAGCCCGGCACCCTGCCGCGCGCCTTCTTCAACGCCGGCAAACCCGCGCCCGAACCGCAGGCCCGCTTCAAGAAGAAAGCTGCCCCCACCTACGTCAACCACGGCCCGGCGGTGGTCAACAGCCCAGCGGAAATCAACAGCATCATGCCCGGCATGAAGGTCAGCCACGAGAAATTCGGCATCGGCAAGGTGCTCGGTGTCGAGGGCGCCGGCGACTCCCGCAAGGCCACCGTCTTTTTCGAGGGCGTAGGCCAGAAGCAACTGATGCTCAAATTCGCCAAGCTCTCCGTGGTAGAGTGATGAAGAATGAAGAACGGAGAATGAGGTGTTGGGGCGCGGGCTGCCAGCCCGCGAATGGAACGTGTGCCGCCAGTCAGCTCAGCCTATTCTTCATTCTTCTTTTTTCATTCTTCACTCCCGCTCACGCCCAGACGGTGCACTTCTCGCACCCCGGCGGCTTCTACGCCGACACCTTCAGCCTCGCCCTCCAGCTGGCCTACGCCCCCGAGGGCGAACCCTTCACCATCCGCTACACCCTCAACGGCAACGCCCCCACCGAGTGCGACACCCCCTACACTGCCCCAATCCCCCTCTCCGCGGCCTGCCTCCCGCGTTCCGCCCTCTTCCGTGTGCCCAATGTGCCAGAGGACCGCTGGTATGCGCCCGACAGCGTGGAGCGCATCATAGTGGTGCGCGCGGCAGCCTTCGACGCCGAGGGCTATCGGCGCTCTCCCGTCACCACCCATGCCTACCTCATCGACAGCCTCCTCCACCGCCGCATCGCCCTTCCTGTGGTGTCGCTCTGTGCCGACTCCCTCAGCCTCTTCGATGCCGACACAGGTCTCATGGTCCCCGGCTGGTACTTCGACCGCCGCTACGCCTACAGCACCGGCAACTACTTCCAGCGCGGCCGCCACTGGGAACGTCCCGCGGCCTTCGCCTACTATACCCCCGACGGCGGCGCCACCGAGCAGGACTGTGGCCTGCGCATCCACGGCAACAGCCAGCGCGTGCTGGTGCAGAAAGGCCTTTCGCTCTATGCCCGCCGCGAGTACGGCGACAAGCGTTTCGACTACCCCTTCTTCGGCCCCGAGGGCCGCGAGAGCTACCGCCGCCTGGTGCTGCGCCCCTGGAGCACCTCCTGGAGCGGCGCCGGCATCGAGGACTGGCTCTGCCAGCACCTGGCCGACTCGCTGCGCTTCGACAACCTGGCCACACGCCCCGTGGTGCTCTTCCTCAACGGCGAATATTGGGGCATCTACTTCCTCGAGGAGAAAGCCGACGAACACTACATAGAGGAACACCACGGCGTGGACAGCCGCGAGGTGGACCTCCTGGCCTATTGGGGCGACGAGGTGGAGAACGGCAGCGCCGAGCGTTGGGACGCACTCTGCCAGTGGCTCCTGGTCGACGGCACCGACCTCGGCCGCCTCAGCAGCGAGGTGGACACCGCCGCCGTCATGGACTACATGCTCATGCAGATACTCATCCTCAACGACGACTGGCCCGTGAGCAACGTGCGCCAGTGGGCCGCCGAGGGCAGGCCCTGGCGTTGGATATTCTTCGACGCCGACGGCGCCCTGGCCTCCTTCCCCGACAACGCCGCCATCCTCGACTACATGACCTACCGCGCCTCCGGCCCCACGTCGCACACCTCGCCGCAGTCCACACTGCTCTTCCGCCGCCTCCTGGCCAACCGCACCTTCCTCGAGGCCTCCATGGCGCGACTGCGCGAGTTGGTGGCCACCCGCTTCGACTACCGCCGCTCCGGCGCCCTGCTCCAGCAGGTGGTCGATGAGGTGGAGAGCGAGGTGCCCTACCAGATTCGCCGCTTCGACAAGCCCTCCTCCATGGTGCGATGGCGCATGGCCGTGGAGGTAATCGACGAGTTCCTGCGCACCGAGCCCGAGGCCATGGTGAACGAATACGCACAGTACTTCGGCCTCGACCTGCCCAAGAGCGACCTCTGCACCGTGTACGACCGCTACGGCCGTCTCGTCGCCACCGGACGCCTCCACGACCTCAATCCCCGTCTCCCCAAGGGCGTCTACTACGTCCGTCGCGACGACGACGACCCCCTGAAATGGACTGTGGACCAACCCCTAAAAACCAACCCCTAAAAACTTAACACTAAACACCAAACACTTAACACTAAACACTGAAAACTTAACACTAAAAACTAAACACTGAATATGAGATTGGTCATCCAACGTGTAACCCAGGCCTCCGTCACCATCGGCGGCACCCTCAAGTCCGCCATCGGCCCCGGACTGCTGATCCTTGTGGGCATCTGCGACGAGGACAGCGACGACGACATCGAGTACCTCTGCCAGAAGGTGGTCAAGATGCGCATCTTCGACGACGCCGACGGCGTCATGAACCTCCCCGTCACCGACGTCGACGGCAGCGGCCTGCTGGTCGTCAGCCAGTTCACCCTCATGGCCTCCACGCGCAAAGGCAACCGCCCCAGCTACATCCACGCCTCGCGCCCCGACTTTGCTGTGCCGATGTATGAGAAATTCGTCGCCCGCCTGCAGCAGCTCTTCGGCCGCCCCGTGCAGACCGGCACCTTCGGCGCCGACATGCAGGTCTCCCTCCTCAACGACGGCCCCGTCACCATCGTCATGGACTCCCACCGCCGCGAGGATTTCTAAAAAAACAGAAGGCACCATCGCTGGTGCCTCCTGTTTGGAACATCGGTTGCTCAGGCAACGGGGACGTTGTCCACGTTGGCGTTCTTCACCTTGCCCCAACCCACGATGAACATGATGAAGGCAATGATGCCGATGATGGCGCCGATGATGTTGATGATGGGGATGATGCCCAGCACGGCGGCAATGATCTGCAGGATGGCGGTGGTGTAGAGGGTCTTCATGCCGTCGCGGCCGGGGAAGTTGGCGTCGTTGCGCAGGCGGCCGTAGGCCATGATGCACAGAATGAAGGCGATGAGGTTGAGGATGCCGCCGATGATGCCGCCGGCAACGGGAATCAGCGAGCACAGGGCTGCCACGATGTTGAGGATGACGGCCGTGCGGATTTTCTTGATATTGTCGCCGGTCTCGCCCTCAAACTCACGGTGCAGGTCGCCCAGGCCGAGGAAATAGTACACGTAGCCGAGCACCGTCAGGATGGGCACCAGGTAGACATACCAGCTGGAACCGCCCGTCATCGCGGAAACGGCGCCAATGGCGGAAATGAATCCACCGATGATGCTCAGGATGGAGATGCAGAGAACACCATAATAAATTTTGGCGGTTGCTGCTTTGTAATTGTTTGCGTTCATAGTGTTTTTCCCCGGTTGTCGCATTGGGCCGTCGGTTTTAAAGGATTGATAATTTCTCTCGCCGAAAGGGTGCAGTTAGTGTATGTTCTTGATAGTAAATGTTTTGGTGTGTAGTGTTCAATAGGTTTGTTACTGCAAATATACACATTTTTTTTAAATTTTAAGTAAAATTTTCAAATTTTATCTTCCACTCCTCTCCGTGGCCGATAGGTACCCAACTCGCCCCCTATTCGGCCCTTCTTATATAGTTCTTATATCGTTCACATATAGTTCTTATATAGTTCCTATATACAGTATATAAGAACTATATGAGAACTATATAAGAAGTATATGTAAACTATATGAGAAGGGCCGAATTGGGGGCGAATCGGGGGCCTATTCGGTGCCTGTTGGGGGCCTGTGGAGCGCCGTTGCGGTGATGAAGCGGGCATTGCCGCGGAAGTCGGTGTGCAGGTCGGTGGTGAAGCCTTGCTGCTGCAGCAGGGCGCCGGTCTCCTCGGCGAGGGCTTGGTTGATTTCGAGTGCCAGGAGGCCTCCCGGGGCCAGGCTGCGGGCGGCGATGGCACCGATGGCGCGGTAGAAGCGCAGGGGGTCGCCGGCGGGCACGAAGAGGGCCATCTCCGGCTCGTAGTCCAGCACGTTGCGCCGCATGGCGGCGCGTTCGCTCTGGCGCACGTAGGGCGGATTGGAGACTATTAAATTGAAAATTGAAAATTGAAAATTGAAATTTTTTTCCTCGCTATTCTTTTCTTTATTCTCTTCTTTATTCTCCTCTTTTGGGGTGGCGAGGATGTCGGATTGGACGAAGTTGATCTCTGTGCCGTTGTCCTTGGCGTTCTGGCGGGCGACGGCGAGGGCGGCGGGGGAGAGGTCCACGGCGGTGACGTCGGCCCCGGGGAATGCCTTTTTCAGCGCTATGGCTATGCAGCCGCTGCCGGTGCAGAGGTCGAGGATGCGCGGGGCGGGGTGAGGGGCGTGGAAAGCGGTGGCTATCCAGTTGACGATTTCCTCTGTTTCGGGCCGCGGAATGAGTACGTCGGGCGTCACCGCTATGCGGCAGCCGCGGAAGTCGGTGTGTCCGATGATGTGCTGGATGGGGCGGTGGCGGCGGAGGTCCTCGAGGGCCCAGTGCAGGCGCAGGAGGTCGCTCTGGTTGACGGTGTGGTCACGGGAGGTGAGCAGTTTAATGCGGTCCCAGCCGAGGAAGGCCTCGAAGAGCATCTCGCCGAAGGTGCGCACCTCGCCCGGGCCGTAGAGGGGGTCCAGCTCCTCGTGGTAGAGGCTGAGGATGTCCCTCACCCTGTTGCTCCTGAACCTTATATTGCGTGTGTTCATTTTCGTCCAAAGTCTGCAGGAATCTCGCCCCAGCGGTCGGTGTCCCATTTGCGAATCTCGGTGGTGTAGGTGTTGGTGCGGAGCCAGTTCTCGGCGCGGTGCACGAAGTCCCACAGCTCGGCGGTGGTGGCGTCGTCGGGCAGCTTGCTCTTGCACGTTTTCTGGCGCACCCAGCTCATGGCGTTGACCGAGTCGGAGTAGATAATCTGGTTGAGGTGGTGCTTTTTCATGTAGCTCAGGCCGTGGACGATGGCCAGGAACTCGCCGATGTTGTTGGTGCCCTTGGGGGCGCGGTAGTGGAAGACCTGCGTGCGCGTGGGGATGTAGATGCCCTGGTACTCCATGATGCCGGGGTTGCCGCTGCAGGCGGCGTCGACGGCCAGGGCGTCGAGCACGGGCAGCGGCGGCTGCGCGTCGGGGCGGATGGCCGTCATGCCGTCGTTGTCGACGATGAGGATGCCGGTTTTGCCGGTTGTGCTGTTTGGACTTTTTTCGGGGGTTTTGACGGTCACGCTGGCGCTGTAGGGCAGCTTTATCGCCGCCTCGGCCTCCGCCAGGGTGTCGAAGCTCTTGTACTGCGCCCCCTGCACGCCCGCCACCTGCTCGCGGCAGGCGTCCCAGTCCGTGTAGATGCCGGGCTGCTTGCCCTGCCACACCACATAGTATTTCTGTTTCTTCGCCATAGTTTTCAAAATGCAAAGATACAACAAAACGGCCACATGGCAAAAAAAATGTTTTGCCATGTGGCCGAGAGGTTGTGTTTTCGCCCCGTCGATTGAGAGTGTCGGGTTAGAACTCGGCGGTCTTGGGGGTGCGGGGGAAGGGGATGACGTCGCGGATGTTGGCCATGCCGGTGACGAAGAGCAGCAGGCGCTCGAAGCCCAGGCCGAAGCCGGCGTGTGGGCAGGAGCCGTAGCGGCGCGTGTCGAGGTACCACCACATGTCCTTCATCGGGATGTTGAGCTCGGTGATGCGGCCCATGAGCTTGTCGTAGTTCTCTTCGCGGACGCTGCCGCCGATGATTTCGCCAATCTGCGGGAAGAGCACGTCGGTGCCCTGCACGGTGAGGCCGGAGAATCCCTGACGCTTGCCTTCCTCCTCCACGTGGTCGTTGAGCTTCATGTAGAAGGCCTTGATCTCCTTCGGGTAGTCAATCATGATGACGGGCTTCTTGAAGTGCTCCTCGACGAGGAAGCGCTCGTGCTCCGAGGCCAGGTCGACGCCCCAGCTGACGGGGAACTCGAACTTGTGGCCCTTGGCGACGGCCTCTTCCAGTATCTTGATGCCTTCGGTGTAGGGCAGACGCACGAACTCGGTGTCCACCACACTCTTCAGGCGCTCGATGAGGCCGTTGTCGATCATCTTGTTGAGGAACTCCAGGTCGTCCATGCAGTGGTCGAGGGCCCAGCGCACACAGTACTTGATGAACTCCTCCTCGAGGGCCGTCAACTCGTCCATCTGGTAGAAAGCCATCTCGGGCTCAATCATCCAGAACTCGGCCAGGTGGCGCGGGGTGTTGCTGTTCTCGGCGCGGAAGGTGGGGCCGAAGGTGTAGATCTTGCCCAGCGAGGTGGCGCCGAGCTCGCCCTCGAGCTGGCCGCTGACGGTGAGGGCGGTGAACTTGCCGAAGAAGTCCTGCTCCCAGTCGATGGTGCCGTCCTCCTTGCGGGGCGGGTTCTCGGGGTCGAGGGTGCTGACGTGGAACATCTCGCCGGCGCCTTCGCAGTCGCTGGCGGTGATGAGCGGCGTGTGGAAATAGAAGAAGCCGCGCTCGTGGAAGAAGGTATGGATGGCCATGGCCATGTTGTGGCGCAGACGCATGACGGCGCCGAAGGTGTTGGTGCGCAGGCGCAGATGGCCTATCTCGCGCAGGAACTCCATGCTGTGGCCCTTCTTCTGGAGGGGGTAGGTGTTGGGGTCGGCCTCGCCGTAGACGACGATTTTCTCGGCCTGCACCTCGACGGCCTGGCCGCTGCCCTGGCTCTCGACGAGCGTGCCCTCCACGCCGATGCAGGCGCCGGTGGTGATGCGCTTCAGCTCTTCCTCGAACTTCTGCGGGTCGGCCACAACCTGGATGTTGTGGATGATGGAGCCGTCGTTGACGGCCAGGAAGGCCACGTTCTTGTTGCCGCGTTTGGTGCGCACCCAGCCTTTGACACAAATCTGCGTGCCAATCAGTGCGCTGACGTCTTCTTTCAGAAGGTATTTAATCTCGTAACGTTTCATATTGTTTGTTTTTTTATTTCTTATCTATCAGTTTTTTCAGTTCCACGTCGCTGCTGAAGCGGAATATCATGTCTTCGTTCTTGCGGCGGCAAATCATGAGGGTATTGTCGCTGGCGGCGACGATGTAGCCGTCGAGGCCGTCGAGGACCACGGTCTTGGAGTGGTCGTCGGGTATGACGACGAGGGAGTTGCGGGTGTCGTAGGTGAAGACGTTGCCGCTGAGGATGGCGTTGCCGTTGCCGTCGCGCGGGGCGACGTCGTAGAGCGAGTCCCACGTCTCCACGTCGCTCCATCCGAACGAGGCCGCCAGCACGTGCACGTTGGAGGCCTTCTCCATGATGCCGTTGTCGATTGAAATGGCCTCGCAATGCGAGTAAAGCTCTTCCAGCTGTGCGCGGTCGGTGTTCGGCGAGAGGCAGAAAAAGGTGTCGGCGATGGCCGGCAGGTAGGTCTCGTAGGCCTTGCGCAGCACCGGCAGTGTCCATACGAAGATGCCGGCGTTCCAGAAGAACTCGCCGCTGGCTATGAACTGGCGTGCCATTTCGAGCGGGGGTTTCTCGGTGAAGGTGACCACCTCGTGCAGGTTGTGTGCCTTGGGCAGGGCGGGTTCCTCGCGGAACTGGATGTATCCGTAGCTGGTCACCGGGCGCACGGGCTGCGCGCCGAGGGTGATGATCCAGTCGTGCTTTTGCACGGTGTCGACGGCCTGCTTCATGTCTGTCATGAACTTCTCCTCGCGGAAGATGGCGTGGTCCGAGGGGGTGACGATGAGTGTGGCCCCGGGGTCGTGGGCGGCGATGACGGCGGCGGCATAGGCCACGCAGGGGGCCGTGTTGCGCCGCAGGGGTTCGCTCAGCACCTGCCAGTCCTCGAGCTCGGGCAGCTGCTCGCGCACGCGGTCGGCATACTGCTCGCCGGTGACCACCACCACGCGCTCCCTGCCGCAGAGCTGCGCATAGCGGCGGTAGGTGCTTTGCAGCATGGTGCGCCCGGTGCCCATGACGTCGATGAACTGCTTGGGGCAGTCGGCATTGCTGATGGGCCAGAAGCGGCTCCCCAGGCCGCCGGCCATGATAACGCACCAGGTCATACGCTCACCTCCCCTTTGATGTGTGGATGGGGGTCGTAGCCCTCGAGGCGGAAGTCCTCGTACTCGAAGTCGAAGATGCTCTTGCGCTCGGGGTTGATGAGCATCGTGGGCAGGGGGCGCGGCTCGCGGGTGAGCTGGAGGTGCACCTGGTCGAGGTGATTCTTGTATATGTGCGCGTCGCCGAAGGTGTGGACAAACTCGCCCGGCTCCAGGCCGCACACCTGCGCCATCATCATGGTCAGCAGTGCATAGCTGGCAATGTTGAACGGCACGCCGAGGAAGATGTCGGCGCTCCTTTGATAGAGCTGGCAGCTGAGTTTGCCGTCGCTCACGTAGAACTGGAACAGGCAGTGGCACGGCGGCAGGGCCATGTCCTCAATCTCGGCGGGGTTCCACGCCGTCACCATCAGGCGGCGGCTGTAGGGGTTGGTCTTTATCTGCTCCACCACGTTGGCAATCTGGTCGATGGTGCCGCCGCGGCCGTCGGGCCACGAGCGCCACTGCGAGCCGTACACCGGCCCCAGGTTGCCCTCGGCGTCGGCCCACTCGTCCCAGATGGAGACGCCGTGGTCCTTGAGGTACTTGATGTTGGTGTCGCCGCGGAGGAACCACAGCAGTTCGTATATGATGGAGCGCAGGTGCAGCTTCTTGGTCGTCAGCACGGGGAACCCCCGGCCGAGGTCGAAGCGCATCTGGTAGCCGAACACACCCACGGTGCCCGTCCCTGTGCGGTCCTGGCGCTCCGTGCCGTGGTCCAGCACATATTGCAAGAGGTCTAAATATTGTTTCATATATATATCTTATGCTCATAACGCCGAAAAAAGAAAAATGTTGTACGGATGCAAAAATATATTTTCCACCCGTCCCCGGCAGGCCCCGGCTCCGCCCCGACTTCGCCCCCGATTCGGCCCTTCTTATATAGTTCTTATATACTTCTTATATAGTTCCTATATACAGTATATAAGAACTA
>CALGCG010000018.1 GCA_937884485.1 uncultured Bacteroidales bacterium | reverse complement strand
ATAGTTCCTATATACAGTATATAAGAACTATATGAGAACTATATAAGAAGTATATACGAAGTGGCGAAGAAGGGGCGAAGCGGGGGCGAGGAAGGGACGGACGGGGGCGTGGGGGTTTTATAAAAAGTTTTTTTCTATAATATAAAAAAAATTTGTATCTTTGCCATTTACAATAGAAACAAATAAACGATACAATATAATGGAAGACAACAAATTGTTCAGCGAATTCCCGCCCGTTTCGACCGAGAAATGGGAGGAAGTCATCAACAAGGACCTCAAAGGAGCCGACTACGAGAAGAAACTTGTGTGGCGCACCATCGAGGGTTTCAAGGTGAAACCCTACTACCGTGCCGAAGACCTCGAAGGGCTTGAATACCTCGACAGCAACCCCGGCCAGAAGCCGTTCACCCGCGGCAAGCACGCCGACAACAACGTGTGGGACGTGCGCCAGGACATCCACATCGCCGACCCCAAGGAGGCCAACCGCGTGGCCCTCGACGCCGTGGAGCGCGGCGCCACAGCCCTGGGATTCTGCGCCAAAGGCATCAAGACCCTCGACGACATGGCCACCCTCTTCAAGGGCATCTACATCGACGCCGTGAGCATCAACTTCATGTGCTCCGAGGACTACCTCCAGCTCCTGAAGCTCTACGTCGACTATGCCAAGCAGAAGGGCCTCGACCCCAAGAAGCTCAGCGGCTCGTGCGAGTTCGACCTCTTCCGCTACGCCCTGAAGCACGGCAAGTTCCACCGCGGCGAGGAGGGCGACTTCCAGATGGCCCGCCAGCTGGTGGACTACGCCCATGAGGAGCTGCCCGGCTTCCGCGTGCTCACCGTCCACGGCAGCCTGCTGCACAACGCCGGCTCCAACATCGTGCAGGAGCTGGGCTTCTCGCTGGCCGCCGCCAACGAGCTCATGGCCCGCCTGACCGACCTCGGATGCAAGGCCGAGCACGTGGCCAAGAGCCTCGTCCTCAACGTCGGCATCGGCAGCACCTACTTCATGGAGATGGCCAAGATACGCGCCGCGCGCCTGCTGTGGAGCAAGATTGTAGAGCAGTACAAGCCCGAGTGCGACTGCGCCTACAACCTCTACGTCCACGCCACCACCAGCGCCTGGAACCAGTCGGTCTACGACCCCTACGTCAACATGCTGCGTTCCACCACCGAGGCCATGTCCGCCGCCATCGCCGGCGCCGACAGCATCTCCGTGCTGCCCTTCGACAACGCCTACAAGGAGGCCGACGACTTCGGCTACCGCATAGCCCGCAACCAGCAGCTCCTCCTCAAGGAGGAGAGCTACCTCGACAAGATTGCCGACCCCGCCGCCGGCAGCTACTACATCGAGAACCTCACCGACCAGATCGCCCGCGGCGCCTGGGAGCACTTCCTGAAGGTGGAAGAGCTCGGCGGCTTCTGCAAGGCCATCCGCCAGGGCTACGTGCAGGACGAGGTGGAGAAGACCGCCCAGCAGCGCGACCTCGACATCGCCACGCGCAAGACCACCATCCTCGGCACCAACCAGTATCCCAACCTGCTGGAGAAGATGGGCGACAAGATACAGCACGAGGGCCACTGCTGCTGCCACTGCGAGCAGGGCACCGAGGTGCGCACCCTCAAACCCTACCGCGGCGCCGAAGCTTTCGAGCATCTACGCCTGGCCACCGAGCGCAGCGGCAAGCGCCCGCGCGTCTTCCTGCTGACCTACGGCAACCTCGCCATGCGCAAGGCCCGCGCCGGCTTCGCCACCAACTTCTTCGGCGTGGCAGGCTATGAAATCATCGACAACCCCGGCTTCGCCACTCCCGAGGAAGGCGCCAAGGCCGCCCTCGAAAGCGGCGCCGACATCATCGTCCTCTGCTCCAGCGACGACGAATACGCCGACCTCACCAAGCCCGTGTGCGACATGCTCAAGGGCAAGGTCAAGAGCCTCGTCCTCGCCGGCTTCCCCAAGGAGATGGTCGACACATACAAGGGTTACGGTATCGACGAGTTCATCCACGTGAAAACCAACGTCCTCGAATGCCTCACCGCCTTCCAGAAAATGTTCAACATCCTCTGAAGCGTTTAGATCGCTATATTCTGGGCAAGTACCTGAAGACTTTTCTTCTGGCACTTGCCCTTATCATCATTATTGTCATCACCTTCGACGTCAGCGAGAAGCTTGACAAATTCCTCGAGCACCACGCCACGCTGTGGCAGATAGTCTCCATCTACTACTTCAACTTCATCCCCGGATTCGTCAACCTCTACAGCCCGCTGTTCATCTTCATCTCCGTCATCTTCTTCACGTCGAAAATGGCCGGCAACACGGAGATCATCGCCATCCTCAGTTCGGGCATACGCTACGGCCGCATGCTGCGGCCCTACGTCATTGGCGCCGTCATCGTGGCCCTGACGGTCTTCGTCCTCGGCAACTTCGTCATCCCCAGTTCCAACGAGCGCCTGATAGCCTTCGAGGAGCAATACGTCAAATCCAAGGCCACCAACTACTACTCCAACCTCCACTTCCAGTCCGAACCCGGCGTGCAGGTCTACGCCGAAAGCTACGACGTCAAGAAGATGCAAGCCTTCAAATTCTGCCGCGAGGAGCTCGACAGCCAAGGGCACCTGCTGCGTCGCGAAACCGCCAACAGCATCACCTACGACACCGCCACACACCTGTGGCGCTGCAGCTCCTACAGCCTGCGCACCCTCGACAGCCTGCGCCACGAGACCCTCACCTTCCAGCGCAGCATCGACGCCGACCTCGGCATCACCCCCGACGACCTCAACCTCCTCTCCACGCGCGTGGAGACCATGAACACCCCCGAGCTCATACGCTACATCCACCGCGAGGAAATGCGCGGCACCGGCACCGTCAAGGCCGCCAAGATCGAACTCTGGCAGCGCCTCATCAACCCCCTGGCCATCATTGTCATGACCCTCATCGGCGTGGCCATAGCGGCGCGCAAAAGCCGCGGCGGCATCGGCGTGCACCTGGCCATAGGCATCAGCATTGCCTTCGCCTTCATCGTCTTCATGAAAATCACCACCGTCTTCGCCACCAACGGCGACCTCTCGCCCTTCATGGCCGTGCTCCTGCCGCAGATCATCTTCAGCGTCGCCGCAGCATGGCTCATTTACAAAGCACCCAAATAAAACCCATCAGCACAATGACCATCAAAGAAATAGAACAGCAGATCATCGACGAGTTCGCCAACTTCGACGAATGGCTCGACCGCTATGCCTACCTCATCGACCTCGGCAAGGAATGCCCCCAAATCGACGAAAAGGACAAGACCGACGCCAACCTCATCCGCGGCTGCCAGAGCCGAGTGTGGCTCAGCTGCGAAGAGCGCGGCGGACGCCTCTACTTCCGTGCCGACAGCGACGCCGTCATCACCCGCGGCATCATCTCGCTCCTCATTCGCGCCCTCGACGGGCAGACGCCGCAGGACATCCTCGACGCCGACCTGGCCTTCATCGACACCATCGGCCTCAAGGAGCACCTCTCCCCCACCCGCTCCAACGGCCTCACCTCCATGGTCAAGCAGATGAAGATGTACGCCCTGGCCTACAAAATGAAACAATAATGGAACCCACGAAAGAAACCATCAACAGCGCCGTCATCAACTGCCTGCGCAACATCTACGACCCAGAGATACCGGTCAACATCTACGACCTCGGCCTCATCTACAAGGTCGATGTCGACGACGACCTCAACGTGCACATCCTCATGACCATGACGGCCCCGGACTGCCCGGAGGCCGAGTACATGTTCCAAGAGGTGAAGCAGATGGTGAGCTACATCACGGGCGTGAAGAGCGTCGACGTCGAGCTCACCTTCGACCCGCCCTGGAGCATGGACATGATCCCCGACGAGGTGAAAGTGGAACTGGGATTCATGTAAGCCGACAAGCCCCGAAAGCCCTGCAAGCCCCATGAACCCCTTCCGCAAACGCACCGCCACCGACCTTGCCGGCCGTTCGCTCGACCGGCTGGCACGGCGTCGCTTTCTGCGCAACCCCCTGGCCATCGCCAGCCTGGCGGTCATCGGGCTCTTCGCCCTCATGGCCATCCTCGGCTACCTCATCACCCCCGACTCCACGCCCTACTGCAACCAGCAGTACCTCGAGCTGGCCACGCTGAAGCCGTTCTCCAAAGCCGAATTCCTCATCACCGACTCCACGCACACACGCACCCCGCTCCTCAAACGCATGACGAAGGGCGAGCCCCTGCCCTACAGCGCCACGCCTATAAAAGAATATAGATACGCGCGCGACAGCATCATCGCCACGCCCTACAACGGCGACCCCATCGTGGTGGCCGCCGCGGAGGCCGCGGTCGAGGAGCGCACCTTTGTGCTCGGCACCGACGGCTACGGGCGCGACGTGCTGTCGATGCTCATGATTGGCTCGCGCGTGAGCCTGTCGGTGGGATTCATAGCCATCGTCATAGCGCTGCTGCTGGGCATCACCCTGGGCGCCCTGGCGGCCTACTACGGCGGCTGGGTGGACAACCTCATCCTGTGGCTGATCAACGTCGTGTGGTCCATCCCGACGGTGCTGCTGGTGATAGCCATCACCTTCGTGCTGGGCAAAGGCTTCTGGCAGATATTCATCGCCGTGGGACTGACGATGTGGGTCGACATAGCGCGCGTGGTGCGCGGCGAGGTGCTCAGCATCAAGGAGAAGGAATACATCGAAGCCACGCGAGCCCTGGGCTACAGCACCTTCCGCACCATCTTCCGCCACATACTGCCCAACATCGTGGGCGCCGTGGTGGTGGTGGCCGCCAGCAACTTTGCCAGCGCCATCCTGCTGGAGGCGGGCCTGAGCTTCCTCGGCATCGGCGTGCAGCCTCCCATGCCCTCCTGGGGCATGATGGTGAAGGAGAACTACGGCTACATCCTCCTCGACAGCGCCTACCTGGCCCTGCTGCCGGGCGTGGCCATCATGCTTGTGGTGCTGGCCTTCATGCTCCTGGCGTCGGCCCTGCGCGACGCCCTCGACGTCCGCAGCTGACCCCCACGCCGCAAACACACACAAAAAAAAGGCCAAACACCAGTGGCATATCCCGGCGACACAGCAATCGACAGCGGCAAAAAAGGGCGTTTAAGAATTATTAATAATCCATAATACACTGACTGACAACACAAACAGACAAAAACACAAAATATTTTGCCGCCATATCGGAAAAAGTTCGTACTTTTGCAGCCAAAATATTGAAAAAAAGAAACAAATAATTATTAACCTTTAAACATTAAAGAACAATGAAGAACATTTTCAAATTCATGGGCATTGCCCTGATGGCTTGCAGCCTGACCTTCGTTTCCTGCAGCAAGGACGAAGACGAGAACACCCCCAACGATCCTCAGAACCCCGAGAACCCCGAGAACCCCGAGCAGCCTGCCAGCTTCACTCTGACTGTTGACGGCGTGAACCCCAACTGGGGCTATGTCAGCGCCAAAGCTTACGATCAGGATGGTCAGTGGGGCATGGGCGCCTTCCAGGCCGCTGTCAGCATGTCCAACGACAATGTCCAGTTCCCCTACTTCTTCACCGTCTTCTATGCCGCACGAAACAATCAGACCGGTGAGGACCTCATGGTCCTTTGCGACTTCCTCCAGAACGTCCAGTATGCCACCGAGCTCTACTACGAAGAGGCTCTCGATGATGGCCAGGGCAACATGATGGGCGACTATCAGCTCGAAGACATCACCAACTACGACTTCGGCACCTTCGACGCCACCAAACACACCATCAGCTGCAGCTACTCCCTCGTGATGTACGAATACATGGCTTGGCAGACCGCTATCATGGAGGCCATTACCGCTGCCGGCTACACCGTTGCCGACTGGAACAACGCCGACGGCCCCATCACCGATGAGGAGCGTCAGGCCATGGCCGCTGCCGCCGACGCAGCTGCCAACCACGCCAACGTCGAGTTCTCCCTCACCAACTACCCCTTCGTCGTTGCCGAATAAAACAAACAACCCAAATAAAAGAATAGAAAAATGAAAAAGAACATCAAGTTTTTGGCAATTGCCGCTGTTGCCTCTCTGACCGTTGCCGCCTGCAACAACAACAGCACCGAGACCACCGACACCGTCGACACCACCGCCATTGAGCAGGTTGTGGCCGAAGAAATGCCCGTCGAGGTCCTCGACACCACCCCCGTGGTTGAAGAGACCGCTCAGGTTGCCAAAAAGGCTGTGAAGAGCACCGCCAAGAAGGCCGTCAAAGAGGTGAAGGCCGTTCAGGAAGAAGCCCAGACCGAGACCAAAGCCCAGGTGAACACCGAGGTAAAGAAAACCGGCAAGACTTCCATGAAGCCCAAACTGTAAAAAAGACCTTCTCATCAAGGAAAAAGCCCATGCCCATCGCGTGGGCTTTTTTTAGACACCCCACAACAAAAAGAAACAAGACATGAAAACCACCAGCATCCTTATGCTCGCGGCGGCACTTGCAGCGGCCACGTCATGCACAAACCCGACCAAAGAAATCGAAGCCGCGGCTCAGGGCTACCTCGACGCCATGGGCAACTACCGAATCGACGACGCCGCCCCCTACGCCAGCCGCGAAACGCGCGAAAAAACCATCCCCACTTTCAACTTCATCATGGCCCACACCGACACGGCCTACGTCAACTCCAACCGCCCGGCCACCATCACCATCGGCAGCACCCGCATGCTGAGCGACACCACGGCAAGGGTCTACTACCACAAAAGCACCCCCATCAAGGAGGTCGACGACAGCGTGAACGTGATACTGGAAGAGGGACAATGGCTTGTCGACTTTGTCGCGGTGCTCCCCCCGATGAAAGCCCCCGACAAACTGACGCGCAAAGCCGTCGACCCCTCCACCATACGCCACATACCCGTCGACTCCATCGACAAAGACAAACTGCTCTCCAGCAAGCAGCAGAGCCGGTAACGCCGCGCCCCGCAAGCGGCGCAACCTCCGTCCCGGAGAGGCCCCGCCCTCGCCCCTGCTTCGCCCTTGCTTCGCCCCTTCCTATATAGTTCTTATATACTTCTTATATAGTTCCTATATACAGTATATAAGAACTAT
>CALGCG010000017.1 GCA_937884485.1 uncultured Bacteroidales bacterium | reverse complement strand
CTTATATAGTTCTTATATCGTTCTCATATACTTCTTATATAGTTCTTATATACTGCATATAGGAACTATATAAGAACTATATAAGAAGTATATAGGAAGGGCCGAAGAGGGGGCGAACAAGAGGCGAAGAGGGTACGGGCCGGGGGCGGAGGAAAAGGGAGGGAATCTTATTTGCAGGTCGGGCACAATATTTTTTTCAAACGGGCGTTATATGGGGCATGACGAAAACGATATTCCTTGCTGGCGGATGCTTCTGGGGCACGCAGCACTATTTGAAACAGATCAACGGCGTGCTGGAGACGCAGACGGGCTTTGCCAACGGCAACAGCGCCACGCATCAGCGCAGCGGCGCCGACGGCGTGGTGGTGGAGCACCCCACCTACGAGCAGGTGTACACCGACCGCACGGGCTATGCCGAGACGGTGCGCGTGGTGTACGACCCCGACGTGCTGCCGCTGCGGCGCCTGGTGGAGCTGTATTTCCTCTGCATCGAGCCCACGTCGCTCAACCGGCAGGGAGAAGACGAAGGGACGCGCTACCGCACAGGCATCTACTACATCGACCCCGAGGACTACGGCACCATCGACGACGTCTACCGCGAGGTGCAGCACGGCTACAGCAGCCCCCTGGCGGTGGAAGTGGAGCCCCTGGAGAGCTTCGAGCCGGCGACCGAATACCATCAGGACTACCTGGACAAGCATCCCGACGGATACTGCCATCTGCCTGAGGCCCTGTTCGATATGGCGCGCAACGCCAACCGCAGGCCAAAAAATTGAATCGTCGGAGAGACAGTTTTTTCTTTTATTCGAAAAAAATGTGTATCTTTGCACTCGCATACAGAAACGAAAGACATAACCGATATGGAAGAATATCAGCACAATAGCCAATACACACAGCCGCGCCAGACGGCCCCCTACGCCGTGGCGTCGCTGGTGCTGGGCATCGCCTCGCTCGTCATGAGCGGCATAGGCATCACGATGGTGCTCGGCATCATCGGCCTGGTTCTCAGCAACAAAGGCCTGAACGAGTACCGTGCCCACCCGGAGCAATACACCGGCGAGGGCATGCTGCAGGCCGGCAAGATCACCTCCATCATCGGCATCGCCCTGGGCGCCATGGCGCTGGTTGTGGTCATCCCCCTGCTGGTCTTTGCCTTCAGCGCCCTTGCACTGTCGCTGGGAAACCTCTGACCCTGTGTGCACAAAAAAGAGCGGATATGGCGTAATTGGTAGCCGCGCAAGACTTAGGATCTTGTTCCGAAAGGAGTGGGGGTTCGAGCCCCCCTATCCGCACTTTGAGAATTAATAATTAACAATTAAAAATTAAAATTGGGAAACAAAAGGCATACAGGTTTTGCAGGCACCCTGCTGAAGAAGGGGGTGGTGTGGATTTGTTGTCTTTTTTTTGTCGCGCACGCGCAGGCGAATTATATTATACTGCCGATGGACGAGGTGCAGAAGAACCACCTCAAGGCCTACGGCGTGGCCTACTGGGCACTGCAGCGCGACGTTGAGGTGACCTGGCTGCTCAACTACCGCGGCGGCGCCTTCATGATGAAGTATGCCGACGCCCTGGAGCGCGAGTGCAAACTGAGGGGCGTGAGCAGCGAGGTGATTGCCGACGGGCAGAGCAGCGCCATCCTGAGCCACATTGCCGACCCGGGGGTGAACATGGACGCCGTCAAGCTGCAGAAAGCGCCGAAGATTGCCGTCTACTCGCCCAAGAACAAGCTGCCGTGGGACGATGCCGTGACGCTGGTGCTGACCTACGCCGAGATACCCTACGACGTGGTGTACGACGAGGAGGTCATTTCAGGCATCCTGCCCACCTACGACTGGCTGCACCTGCACCACGAGGACTTCACCGGCCAATACGGCAAATTCTGGGGCAGCTACCGCAACCAGCAGTGGTACGTCGAGGACGTGCGCCTGCAGGAGTCCACCGCCAACAAGCTGGGCTACAGCAAGGTCAGCCATCTGAAACTGGCGGTGGCCAAGAAAATACGCGACTTCGTGACGGGCGGAGGGTTCCTCTTCGCCATGTGCTCGGCGCCCGACAGCTACGACGTGGCCCTGGCGGCCGAAGGCGTGGACATCTGCGCCGAGATGTTCGACGGCGACCCCATGCAACCCAACGCACAAGCAATGCTGGACTACAGCAAATGCTTTGCCTTCAAAGACTTCCGCATCAGCACCAATCCGTCGGAATACGAGATATCGACCATCGACATCGACGACCGCTCGCGCCAGCGGATGGTCAACGAAAAGACCGACTTCTTCGTGCTATTCGACTTCTCGGCCAAATGGGACTGGATACCCACCATGCTGACGCAGAACCACACGCGCGTGGTACACGGCTTCATGGGCCAGACCACCGCCTTCCGCAGCAACCTGGTGAAGAAGAGCTGCGTCATACTGGCCGAGAACAAAGAGCTGGGCGAGGTGCGCTACCTGCACGGCGACTACGGCAAGGGCACGTGGACCTTCCTCGGCGGACACGACCCCGAGGACTACCGCCACTTCATCGGCGACCCGCCGACAGACCTCTCCCTCTACCCCAACTCGCCTGGATACAGACTGATATTAAACAACATACTATTTCCCGCCGCAAAAAAAGAAAAACATAAAACATGAGAAAAAAAATCATAACAGGCCTTATTGGTATCATGGGTTTCATTGGCACGGCCGCCAATGCACAGAACGGTACGTGGACGGTGTACGACACCCGTTCGAGCGACATCTGTGGCAACAACATATCGGCCATTGCCGCCGACAGCCGCGGCGTATGGGCAGGCACCTATCAGGGCCTGTGCCGCCTTGCCGGCGCCTCATGGATGGACTTCTCGATGTTCAACGAAAAGCTTAAAGACCAGTCGGTGAACTGCCTGATGCTCGACAAGCGCGGCATCCTGTGGATAGGCACCGACGACCACGGCGTCATCGAATGGGACGGCACCAACTGGACCGAGCACACCGACGTGACCCGCAAGCTGAAGATGAAATTCGTCAAGGAAATCATTACCGACCAGGACGGCGTGGTGTGGATTGGCGTCACCCTGGGCGGCCTGGTGAGCTACGACGGCAACGACTGGGACAAATACACGCCCGACGACTGCGGACTGCTGAGCGACTTTGTCCTCGACCTGGCCGTGGACCGTGCCAACCGCAAATGGATTACCACCAACGCCGGTGTCAGCGTCTACAACGGCACCCGCTGGACGAGCTACACCACCTCCAACTCGGGCTTGCCCGACGACATCGTGCCGGCCATCGTCATCGACAAAGACAACATCAAATGGTTTGGCACCCTCAACGGCCTGGCCCGCTACGACGGACAGCAATGGTCGGTGTGGAGCACACGCAACAGCCCCCTGCCCAGCGACCAGGTGAACGACATAGCCATCGACGAAAACGGCCTGCTGTGGATAGCCACCAACGAAGGGGCGGCAGTGTTCGACGGCGTGGACCAGTGGGTGGTCTTCACCGCGAAGAACAGCCAGATTCCCTCCGGCAACATCTATAAAGTGGCCTGCAACGGCCACGGCACAGTGTGGTTCGGCAACGACGCCAAAGGCCTTGCCAAGCTCAGCGGCTTCCAGATGCCCAGCAACGACATTGCGGCCAACGAAGAAGAGGACGACGAGGACGACCCCTACATGTCGGAAGAATCGCAGAGCCGTCAAACCGCCAACAACGGCCCCAGCGACGAGCGGGTGCGCATCAACCCCCACCTCGAAGAGGGCTATATCACCATCTCCTTCGACAGTCCCTCGGCCACCGTCACCTTCATCAACAAGAACGGCAAAGTGGTGAAGACCGCCGAGAACTACAAGAACAACCAGCGCATCAAAATCAACCGCATGCCCAAAGGCATGTACACCGTGTCGGTGAAGACCGTCCGCGGCGAGAAGAAAATCAAATTCAACCTGAAATAATCCCTTCATCCAATGAAACGCTTTACATTATTCATCTTTTGTCTTCTGGCAGCCATTGGGGCCAGCGCCCAGCAACTCGACCCCGCCAAGCGCAGTTTCTCCGTAAAAGAGATTTCTGCCACCGAAGCCGAACTCATCATCACCGTCAAGCTTGATAAAGGCTGGCACATGTACTCGCAGCATACCGACGCCAACGGTCCCCTGCCCACGGTCATCGAATTCACCCCCAGCAGCGACTACCAGCTGGTGGGCAAAGTGGCCGAACCCAAGCCCCACGAGGAGATGGACGAGATGTTCGGCTGCGTGGTCAAGTCGTTTGAAGGCACGGTGGTCTTTCGCCAGAAAATCAAACGGCTCTCCGACAAGGACTTCACCGTGAAAGGTATGCTCTCCTACCAGCTCTGCAACGACGGTTCCTGCATCGCCCCCGAGGACCACGACATGGTCTTCAAAGTGAAGGGTGCCACGGCCACCGAAGTCGCCGAACAGGCCGAGACCGCCGAAACAGCTGATACCGCGGAAGCGGCCGACACTGTCGCCGCTGCCGCACCTGTCGTCGAGAATCCTTCGAACGCTGAAACCGCCAGCACCCCCGAAGAAGAAAATGAGGAGAAACACAGCCTGCTGGGCTACTTCCTCATCGCCCTGGGCGGCGGCATCCTCACCATGTTCACCCCCTGCGTCTTCCCGATGATACCCATGACAGTGAACTTCTTCATGCACGGCAGCGAGAACAAGCGCAAAGGACGCCGCCAGGCCTGGTTCTTCGGCCTGAGCATTGTGCTCATCTTCGCCGTCATCGGAGTGGTGCTCTCGGCCATCTTCGGTCCCGAGGTGATGAACACCATCGCCACCAACTGGATCCCCAACCTCATCTTCTTCGCCATCTTCTTCATCTTCGCCCTGAGCTTCTTCGGCCTCTTCGAAATCAAGATGCCCGAGAAATGGGTCAATGCCAGCGACGAGCAGGCCGACAAGGGCGGCTTCCTGGCACCCTTCTTCATCGCCTTGACCACCGTGCTGGTCTCCTTCTCCTGCACGGGTCCCATCATCGCCGCCGCCCTGGCGGGCCTCACCACCGACTCCGGCGCCGACGCCGAGACGGCCAACCGCTGGGTGTCGCTGATCACCATGCTGGGCTTCGGCATCGGCTTCGCCCTGCCCTTCACGCTGCTGGCCATCTTCCCGCAGTTCCTCAAGAACATGAAGAGCGGCTCGTGGCTCAACACCGTCAAGGTCTCCTTCGCCTTCATCGAACTGGCCTTCGGCCTGAAGTTCCTCCAGATGGCCGACATCGACCGCAACTGGGGCCTGCTGCCGCGCGACATCTACCTGGCCCTCTGGATTGTCATCTTCGCCCTCTGGGGCTTCTACCTGCTGGGCAAGCTGCGCTTCAAAGGCGACGACGAGGTGCAGCACGTCGGCGTGGGCCGCCTCATGCTGGCCATCCTCGACTTTGCCTTCGTGGTCTACATGATTCCCGGCCTTTGGGGCGCCGAACTCAAAACCATCTCCGGCTTCGTACCCCCCATGTCGAGCCAGGACTTCACCATCCAGAAGATAGTCCACGACTACAGCGGCTCCGGCCCCGCCGCCAGCACCGACGGCCTGCCCAAGGACCGCAAATATGCCGACCGGCTGCATGTGCCGCTGGGCTTCGAAGCCTTCTTCGACCTCGACGAGGCCAAGGCCTACGCCCGCAAGGTGGGCAAGCCCATCTTCGTCGACTTCACCGGCAAGAACTGCGCCAACTGCCGCGAGATGGAACACTATGTGTGGCCCGACGAGCAGGTGAAAACCATCCTCAACAACGACTTCGTCATGGTGTCGCTCTACTGCGACGAGAACACCATCGAGCTGCCCGAGAGCGAGTGGGTGACCGACGACAAGGGCCACGTCCTCAAGACCCTCGGCCGCCGCAACGGCTACTACCAGCGCAAGACCTACAACATGAACGCCCAGCCCTACTACGTCATCATCGACGCCGACGGCCGCACACTCACCAAGGAGAACCACAAGTACGACCGCGACGTGCAGCACTTCGTCGACTGGCTCAACGAGGGCAAAGCCAACTTCAAGAAATAAACATTAACACGATAAAAAAAAATGAAAAAGACCGTTCTTTTCATAACCGCCGTCTTTATCCTGGCCACCAGCGCCATTGCCAATCCGGTATCCACCACTCTTGCCAGCCGCGTTGCCGCCAACTTCTGGGCCGCACACCGCCCGGCAGGCATGCCTGCAAGTGTCACGCCCAAACCCCTCGCCTTCGCCGACCTCGACCAGCTCCACATCTTCGACATGGAGGGCAAAGGCTTCGTCATTGTTGCCGCCGACGACCGCGTGCAGCCCATCCTGGCCTATTCCTTCGACAACACCTTCCCCGCCTCGCTCAACCGCGACATCGCCTACTGGCTCCAGGGCTACAACGACCAGATTGCCACAGCCGCCAAGAACGACTATGCCCAGCGCGAGAGCGTCCTCCAGCAATGGGAAAAACTCCTGTTGACCGACCTGACTTACGGCAAGAGCGCCAACACCAAGTCCGACTCCACCACCAACCTCACCGCCGTGCCCGCCATGCTGAAAACACGATGGAACCAGAGCGACCCCTACAACAAATTCTGTCCCTACGACAGCCTCCGCCACGACCGTACCGTCGTGGGCTGTGTGGCCACCGCCATGGCACAGATCATGAAATACTGGAACTATCCCACCTATGGTGCAGGTTCACGTTCCTACCATCCTCGCAGCATGTGGCATTCCGGCGAATCGTCGCCCCTCCTCACCGCCGACTTCGAGAACACCACCTATCTCTGGCCACTGATGCCCAACTTCTTGCAAAGTTTCAGCAACAGTGCCGAGGTTGATGCCGTGGCAACGCTTTCCTACCATTGCGGAGTGGCTGTCGAAATGATGTACGGCGTTTCTGCCGACGGTGGCAGCGGCGCCTATTCAGGCTGCGGCTCATGGGCCAACGCCTGCGCCACATCGGCGTTCCGCGACCATTTCAAATACGACACCAACCTCTACTATGCCGAACGGCGTTACTATAACGAAGCCGATTGGTGCGCCATCATCGACGAGAACCTGGCCCAAGGCCAGCCCATGTATTACGACGGCTCCGACTCCACCGGCGGACATGCCTTCGTGCTCGACGGCTCCGACACCGAGGGACGCTACCACTTCAACTGGGGTTGGGCCGGCTTCGGCGACGGCTTCTACACCATCAACAACCTTGCCCCCGACGGCTACGGCATAGGCGGCAATGCCACCTATACGTTCAACAACGACCAAGGGGCCATCTTCGGACTTCGCCCCGGCATGGTCGAGACCTTCGACACCGTCGACTACTACGACTCGGTATGCAGCGAGACACAATTCACCTACTTCCGCGACTACCGCTTCCTCGCATGCGACATGGACACCCTTGTGCCACACCTCGACACCATGTTCCACTACCACCTCAAAATCATCAACAAAAAGCGCATCTTCCTCTATCCCAACCTGGACAATGTGATGCCGACCTCCAAGCACTTCTGCCCCGCCACAGGATATACCTTCCCCGAGTGCCCGTTCGAACATGACAGCGCCCTCTTCTTCCTCGGCTGGTGCCGCGACGCCAACGGGGACGACACAATCTATGCCCCCGGACAGACCGTCTACCCGAACCAAAACATCTCCTACTTCGCCCTCTGGCTGCAGGATGTAGGTATCGACGAGGCCGACGGCGACAACCTGCAGGTCAGCCCCACCGTCACCGAGTCCGACATCAACCTCTCCCTCACGGGCGAATACGACGCCACGGTGACCATCGTCGACTCCTACGGACGTGTGGTGATACAAAAAGACATCGTTGCCCGCGAGGCCAAAATTTCGCTCTCGCGCCTCCCTGCAGGAGTCTACAACGTCATCGTCACCGCACAAGGGAGCTACTATAAGACACGTATAATCAAGCTGTAAAAAATAATATCAAAAAAGATTTGGTAGATTGGGAAAAAGTTCGTACTTTTGCACTCGATTTCCAACAGAGGAAATAACAGAGTGCGGGGTAGAGCAGTGGTAGCTCGTCGGGCTCATAACCCGGAGGTCGTCGGTTCGAATCCTTCCCCCGCTACCTAAGAAAACAGGACGCCAACAGCGTCCTGTTTTTTTTTGCCCTATTCCCGTAACCTCCCGGCACAGGGTGTGACAATGCGGGCACCCCTTCTTCCCAAAACACCCTTCCAACCCCCTATCAACTACCTACCAACTCCCACCCAACTCCCACCTCAGTGGGAGTTGATAGGGTCTTCATAGGGCGTTGGCAGGCACTTCATCAGACTAATTTTCAAATCATTACACCCAGGATGCAGTAAAAAGGGACACTTTTGCCTTTTTGGACACAAAAAAAAGGCAGCACATCCCGTTTCGGGAGTGCTGCCTGGGTGGTTTTCCGTCCTAAAGAACGGGGTTTTTATTTGAGCCGTTTCAGGATTTCGAGGGTCTGGTTCCAGAACATCTCGACGGTCTTGATTTCGATGCGCTCGTCGGGACTGTGGACGCCGCGCAGCGTGGGGCCATAGGAGATCATATCCATCTGGGGGTACTTCTCGCCGATGAGGCCGCACTCCAGTCCGGCATGGATGGCGCGGACGACGGGCTCCTTGCCGTACATCTTCTTGTAGACGTCGACGCCCACCTTGAGCACGCGGCTGTCGGGGTTGGGGGTCCAGCCGGGGTAGCCGTCGCTGTGGCTGACGCGGCAGCCGGCGAGGCGGAAGGTGGCCTCGAGCTTGGCGGCGGCGGCCTGCTTGGCACTCTCCACGGAGGAGCGCTGGCTGGTGGCGATGCGGATGAATGTCTTCTCCACTTTGATGGAAGCCAGATTGGTGCTCGTCTCGACGAAGTTCTCAATCTCGCGGCTCATGGCCAGCACGCCGTGGGCGCAGGCGTAGACGAGGTTGACAAGGCGCTCCTGGGTGTCGGCGTCGATGACCTTCTTGGGCATGTCGGCGTCGCGCAGAGAGAACTCCATGTCGGGCTCCGTGGAGCGGAACTCGAAGACCATGGCCTTGCCCATCTTGGTGACCATCGTCTTGAAGGCGCGCACTTTGTCCTCGGGCACGCAGACGAGGGCTTCGGCCTCGCGGGCGATGGCGTTGCGCAGATTGCCGCCGTCGATGGTGGCCAGGCGCATGGAATGCTTGTAGGTGCCCTCCCAGAGGATGCGGTTCAGCAGCTTGTTGGCGTTGGCGCGGCCGCGGTTGATGTCGTCGCCGCTGTGGCCGCCGACGAGGCCGGAGACCTTGACGATGAAGGCCTTGCAGCCCTTGGGGGCAGCAACGAGTTTGTAGTCCATCTCGGCCACGGTGTCGATGCCGCCGGCACAGCCAATGCAGTACTCGCCTTCGTCCTCGTCGTCGAAGTTGAGCAGAACCTCGCTCTTCAGCCAGCTCTTGCTCAGACCGTTGGCGCCGGTGAGGCCGGTTTCCTCGTCGACGGTGATAAGGGCTTCGAGGGCGGGATGCTGGAGTTTCTTGTCCTCCAGTATAGCCAGTATTGCGGCCACGCCGATGCCGTCGTCGGCGCCGAGGGTGGTGCCGTCGGCGGTGAGCCATTCACCGTCCAGCACGGGCTGGATGGCGTCCTTCATGAAGTCGAACTGCTTGGTGCTGTTCTTCTCGCAGACCATGTCCATGTGGGCCTGCAGGGCCACCCAGGGGCTCTTCTCGTAGCCTTTGGAGGCGGGTTTGCGGATGAGCACGTTGCCGAGCTTGTCGCTCTTGGTTTCGAGGCCGTGGTCCTTGCCCCACTGCACGAGCCAGGCGGAGATGCGCTCCTCGTGCTTCGAAGGCCGCGGAATCTGCATGATTTCACCGAACCAGTGCCACACGCGCTCCGGCTTGAGGCCTTTCAAGATGTCTTTCTGTTGTTTCATGATGTATGTTTTTTATTGTTTTTTCGCGACTGCAAAATTACGCATTTTCATGCACATGACCAAATAATATTTTGCCATGTGGAATAATTGTTGTATTTTTGCAGTCGGAATCAATGACATTACAGCCATGTGTACATATAATATAACTGTTGATGAATCAGCGTTGCGGAAGGTGCAGCCATCGTTCAATCGCGAAGCGTTTGGACGATGGTTGCAGCGGCATGTGGACGAGTTGGTGGCCGACATCGTTGCCGAGCCTCACTCCGAATCGCCCATCGCCCACACGGAGGAGGAGATGAAAGCCATTGTCGAGGAGCGGTTGCGCAGACTGGATGCCGGCGAAACGATGACAATACCGGGAGAACAGGTGTTTGCCCAACTACGCACACGTTATGATTTTAGCAGATGAATGGTTGCCTGAAGCCCGCGAAGATTTTGCTGCCGAACTCGAGTATGTCTACAGCGAATTCGGTGCAAAAGCAGCAGAGGATGTCTACATGAAGGTCTTGGACAGTGTCGATAATCTCAGGCACTTCCCACGCATTGGCAAGCATTTCTCCAACATGGTTTATCACGGGCACGAAGTAAGAGCATTGAGCATGAGACAGACTTCTCTTCTCTCTTGTTTTTGGGAAGAGAAACTACTGATTATAGCATTGTGGAACAACCGGCGAAACAATAAGAATATGAAAGCGATGATACAGTCGCGATAACAATAAAACAAACGAATTATTAACGAAAACTGAATGGATGAAGCATAGCAAATAAAGCATTGACATGCACATCATAGAATAGGAAAGAAGCGAAAGAGCTTTACTCTGGTTATTCTGGAAACTTGGACACTTTTTAGAATTACATCCCAGACCGAAGCGACGACTTCCACGCCATTGTGCGTGGACTTGTACGTTGTAATTGGGATGTAAAGGTAGTCCAAGACCTCAGAATAACCGATGAAGACAAAACAAGTGCCACGCTCTCTTTTTATGTGTATATCCAAGCGGCACGATGTTATTACAGTAATCAAAAACCGATGAGACAATGGTAAATAACCGTCACTTTAAAAAATGAAAAAGTATGCATTTTTAGCACTTGGAGTTGTAGCAATTTTGATGAGTTCATGTGGCGCAATCAAACCTTCCAGTTTTGTCAAAGCATCCGACGGCGGTACGTGGAGTTCCATCATGATTCGCGAAGACCTTACATATGACAAAGCTTTCAACGAAGTACTTGATGTTGTGTCGAAACGTTTCGAAATGGACATGATTTCAAAGGACGGAGGATATGGTCGCACCAACTGGATTTACACTTGGAACGACAGGGGTAAATATACCGAGAGATATAGAACCCGTGTTGTTTTCAAGTTTAATGCCGACCGTACAAAAGTGGACATCAAAACCGAAGCAGAATTCGGCGGCGAGCCCAACTGGGTGAGAGGCTTCGACACACGCTTGCTAAGCACAATGAAGCAGGACATCAGCGGTGTCGTTGGCAGAACGGTTTTGTAGAACAAACCTATTAAAAAAAGCGAGTCGAGAGACTCGCTTTTTTTTGCATTTACAAGACAGTACAACTGCCGAGTATTTATCAAAAAACCGTCTTGCAGAGGCACTCGTCGAGGGCGGCGGTGATGGCCTGGCGATCCATGTGCTGGCCGATGAAGACGAGTTTCTGCATGCGGTCGCCGTAGGTGTCGTCCCAGTCGCGCTGGAGGTCGGGGTTACGGCGGATGAAGTCGAGGAGCTCGTCGTCGGGCATGGTGGCATACCACTGGCCGGTGTCGCGCAGGGAGACTTGCTTGCCGGCCTGCTCGAAGAGATAGCAGGTGTCGGGTTCGGAGAGGAACCAGCAGATGCCTTTGGCGCGGATGACGCCGGCAGGCCAGTGGCGGGCGACGAATTCGTCGAAGCGCGAGATGTTCATCGGCTCGCGGCGGTAGTATACGAAGGTGCTGATACCGTACTCTTCAGCTTCGCCTTCGTCGTGATGGTGATGATGATGGTGATGAGTGGAGAGCGGAGCGTGGAGCGTGGAGAGTTGGCTATCGTCGTCATCGTCGTGGCCATGGTGGTGTTCGTGCTCTTCCTCATCGTCGTCATCGTCGTGGCCATGGTGGTGGTGTTCGTGTTCTTCCTCATCGTCGTCATCGTCGTGATGGCCCTCGATGGCGTCGATCCAGGCGGCGGAGGTGGCCACGCGGTCGAAGTCAAAGAGGCCGGTGTGGAGGATGCAGTCGAAGTCGATGTCGCAGTAATCGCAGGGGATGATTTCGGCTTTGGGCTGGATGGCGCGGATGATTTCGCGGATGCGGCCAAGCTCGTCGGCGGGGACCTCGGAGGCTTTGTTGAGGAGGATGATGTTGCAGAACTCGATCTGCTGGATGACGAGGTTTTCGATGTCGTCCTCGGCGAGGCCGGGCTTGAGGAGGTTCTTGCCGCTACCGAACTCGTCGCGCATACGGAGGGCGTCGACGACGGTGACGATGCTGTCGACGACGGGGATGCCGTCTTTGACGTATTCCGGCCCCATGGTGGGCATGGAGCAGATGGTCTGGGCGATGGGGGCGGGCTCGCAGATGCCGCTGGCTTCGATGACAATGTAATCGAAGCGACGCTGCGACGTGATGTCGCGCAACTGCTCGACGAGGTCCATCTTCAGCGTGCAGCAGATGCAGCCGTTCTGGAGGGCCACGAGGTTATCGTCTTTCTGGCCAACAATGCCGCCTTTCTCGATGAGGTCGGCATCGATATTGACCTCGCCGAGGTCGTTGACAATGACGGCAAAGCGGATGCCGCGGCGATTGTTGAGGATACGGTTGAGCAGCGTGGTCTTGCCGCTGCCGAGGTAACCGGTGAGTAATAAAACGGGTATGGTGTTCATTTGATAAAGTTTAAGGTTTATGGTGTCACTCTTTGATGTAGCTGTCGGGGCCGAAGAGGCGCTTGGCGTAGGGGGTGAGCTCGACGTGCTTGGAGAGCCAGAAGATGGGCAGCACCACCGAGGGGATGCCGCAGGCGTAGGGCTGGATGTGGTAGAGGTCGTAGCTGATGGTGATGTTGTTGCGGGCGCTGTCGACGAAGAAGCTGGCGGGCATAGGCATGCGGTCGGCGTTCCGGTACTCGTCGAAGAGACACTCGCGGATGTCCTTGTTGGCGTCGAGGTCGAAGATGGCGCGGGCGATGGCCTGGCAGAGGAGGTTGGTGTCGCTGACGAGGTCGGTGAGGCGGACGACATTGCCGCTCTCGAGGTCGACGGTGAGTGTGTGCGACGAGTAAATGCCGTGGGCGGCGCCGGCGCCGAAGGTCTCGATGCCGACGTGGAAGGTGGCCAGCGCGCTGTCGTGCGTGCTGTTGCAGCGCACGGCCATGTAGCTGAACTCTTTGCTTTCGTCGAGGGTGTCGACGGTCTCGACATGCGGAGCCACGCCGTCGTCGGTGTAGATGTAGGGTTTGGAGAGCCACTCGCGGGCGGCTTCGTCGCCGTTGGCGAAGGTACTGTCGTCGAAGCAGAGCTTCATCAGCTCGCGCTCGGCGGCGGCGGAGAGGACCCCCTTGTCGGGCCATTCCACCTCGAGGGTCTTCTTCAGCCCAAGGGTGTCACCCCAGGGGCCCATCTGTTCGTCGTAACCCAGCAGGAAGCACTGCGTGCCGTTGATGCTGCGGGTGGTGAATTCTTTGTCTCGGGTGCACCCGGCCAAGAGCAGGGCCGCGAGTGCGAAGGTTAAGGTGAGTCGTTTCATTGTAGTTTTATTTTATAGGTGAATTGATATTGTTCGGATGGAGCAAGGCGGTGGCTGTAGGTGCGGTCGGCGATGTCGCCGCAGTAGCCGCTCTCGTCGCAGATGCCGCACCAGGGCTCGAGGCATACAAAGGGGCATCCCTCCTTGTGCGGAGCCCATACGCCGAAGGCTTCGGCTTGGGGGCAAAGGACGCTGAGCACGGCACGGCCCTGCTTGTCGCAGAGCACAGCCTCTGCCACCTGGCCCTGTTCGAAGACGAGGGCGTCGTGGGCAAAGGTGTCGGCAGTGAGGGGCATTACGGCAGGAATGGTTTGCGGCTGGGCAAGGGGTACGCGGTTGCCGTCGGCCAGGGCCGAGGTAATGGTGGGGCTCACAGCCCTGTCCTCTCGGTCGAGATAGCGCACGTAGCCTTGGATGGCGTCGGTGGCATCGTAGTCCGGCAGCATGAAGCCTGGATGGGCACCAATCTGGAAGTGCATGTCGCGACTGTCGCGGCTGGACACCGTCCAGGTGATTTCCACGATGTTTCCGTCCAGTCGATAGTGCGCTTCCAAATCATAACGATAGGGGTAATTGTCGTGACCCTCTGCGCCGAGCATGCGAAGCGTGTTGTCACCCACCTCCTCGAACTCGCTGTCGCGGGCAAAGCCGTGCTGTTTCATGGTGTAGGCTTGTCCGTCGATACGGATGGTGTTCCGGTACGGCTTACCCACGGCGGGGAAAAGTATTGGCGCGTGTCGGTTCCAATAGGCGGCATCTCCGTTCCATATATATTCACGACCCTCACTCTTCAGGCTCAACAATTCTGCCCCATGCGAAGAAATCTCGATGGTTATCTTGTCGTTTTTCAGTGTCATGTTCAACGTTTTTTCAGTTTAATTGATATGTCCCTGCCTACTGGCTGCACTATCAATCGTGCGGACACCTTCCTATAAACGCCATGCGCTGTTCCATTTTAGCACCTTTCCTTATTGTTCTTCTTTCATGTATTCTCGCGCGTATACCACATAGTGGGCTGCGTTGTCGGTTGGAGTGGCGGACTTAAGGTAGCGTGCCGGTACGCCGCCCCATATCTCGCAGGGCGGGATTTTGGTTCCTTGCAGCACAAGCGCCCCTGCCGCAACGATAGCACCCTCGCCCACCTCGCAGCCATCAAGCAAGGTAGCCCCCATGCCTATGAGGGCGTGGTCGTGGATGGTACAAGCATGAACTGTCACGTTATGGCCTATGGTCACGTCGCTGCCGATATGGGTGGGGCCGGTGTCGTGAGTGACGTGAACGCAGCTGCCGTCCTGTATGTTGGTGCGGTCGCCGATGGTGATGGATGCCACGTCACCGCGCACCACAGCGTTGAACCACACCGAGCATTCGTCGCCCAATGTCACATCGCCCACCAAGGTGGCATTTTCACTGAAATAGCAGTCCTTGCCCCAGCGGGGCGAAAGGCCTTTGTATTGTTTTATCAGTGCCATAGTTTCGTTTACGTTTAACACTGGCTTCGTCCATTTACATGGTTTCACGGTCTGAATACCGCTTTTCTTCAAGGATTCAGCCTGTCTTTAGCATTTTGAGTTTTATCTGCGCCAGGCGGCGAGGACTTCGCCGATGTAGACGGTGTGTATGCCGGCTTCGAAGCCGTCGTACCATTTACGTGGGGTGTCGCTGCGGAAGTCGGCGGCGGTTTGGTGCCAAGCAGTCATGGTCTCGCACTCAATGACAAGGCTGGCCTCCTCATAGTAGGGGGTACCGTTGTCGGTGTAGGCCACATGGAGGCCGAGGGCGGCGGCTTTATCGCCATCACGACCGCTGTTCTTGCCCAGGTACTGCCAAATATGCGGGTCGTCGAATTCCATGATGGTGAAGCGTGGGTGGCGCTCCATGAATTCGTAGGTGTAACGCGCGGGAGCCACATAGACCGTCACTGCCGGACGTTCGTGGCCAAGGTAGTTGCCGATGCCGCCCCAGCCAATGGTCATGGCGTTGCTCTCGGTGCTGTCGCCGCAGCAAAGGATAAGGTTGCGGGTGAAGAAGGTGAAACCATTGTCAGCAAAGTCCTTCTGCACATCGAAAGGTTTGAGTTCTGTGTTCATCGTGGTGTCTTGCTTTTCGCTATTCTGCGTTGTGCCACTGCAGCCACCCAGTGTGGGAAGCAGCAGGACAGCTGCGAATAACAACACTATTGTTCGTTTCATTATACTATTGTTGATTAGTTGCCTGTTTACAAGTCTCGGACAAAACTCCAACTGCCCATCTTATGTCCTCGGCAGTCGAGTTCTTGGTAGTCAGCCACCTCGAAACCCAAATGCTGATAGAACGCCAAGTTGCTCTCGCTGTTGGTAAAGAAACAGAGGCGGGAGCCGTCATGCCGACGGATATAAGGGATGACGACGTCCATCAGCATCTCACGGCCATAGCCTTTGCCCTGCTGGTCGGGGCTGACGGTGAGAGAACTGAGGTACCACGTTGTACCGCCGAGCAGCGAATGACAGTAGCGTCCGGCGCGTTCGTCCATTGACAGCCACTCCTTGACGACGTCCTGCTTCGGCAACCGCAGCACACGTCCCCAGCCATGCAGCAAGTACTGCAAGTCGGAAGGCTTCTTCCATTCGGGCGGGAAGAGGTCGGCCACAGCCACGGGCATATTGCCGTTCTGTCCGATGAGAAAGTGCGCCCTGCGACGTGTGGTGCGGTACTCGCTGCGAATCATGGCCCGCATAAACGCCAGCCGCTCCTCGCGGTCAGGGTAGAAGTGGGTAAAATATTCGTAGTCGGCGAAAGCCTGTACCGACAATTCGGCACATTGGCCGATGTCTTTGACCTTCATGGGGGCAACACTTAATAGATTCATATTGCATCATGGTTACACTTGGCGAAAAAAGGGCGTTCCTATGGTGGAAGCGCCCTGTTTTCGTCAGGAGGTGACTTATTACTTGAAGTACTGCACGCCGCTCTCGAAGATCTGCTGGTCGTCGTTGCCGTAGATATTCAAAGCAGAGCCTTTGCTGCGACGCTCCGAGTGGCCCATCTTGCCAAAGACACGTCCGTCGGGGCTGGTGATGCCCTCGATGGCCATGTAGGAACCGTTCATGTTGTACTCCTCGTCCATGGTGGGGTTGCCCTGCAGGTCGACATACTGCGTGGCCACCTGGCCGTTCTTGAACAGACGGTCGATCCACTCCTGCGGCGCCACAAAGCGGCCCTCGCCATGCGAGATGGGGATGACATAGGTGGCACCCAGCTCGGCCTTGCGCAGCCAGGGGCTGAGGTTGGAGGTGACGCGAGTGTAGGCCATCTTGCTCTGGTGGCGGCCGATGGTGTTGAAGGTCAGCGTGGGAGCATCCGCGGCCTGCGGACGGATTTCGCCGTAGGGCACAAGGCCCAGCTTGACCAACGCCTGGAAGCCGTTGCAGATGCCGAGCATCAGGCCGTCACGCTTGTTGAGGAGTTCCATCACGGCATCGGCAATCTTCGGATTGCGGAAGACGCTGGTGATGAACTTGGCGCTGCCTTCAGGCTCGTCGCCGGCGCTGAAGCCGCCGGGAATCATGACAATCTGGCTGCGACGGATGGCCTCGACATAGGCCTCCACGCTCTCGCGGATCTGCTGGCCGTTCTGGTTGCGGAAAACGATGATTTCGCTCTCGGCACCGGCGCGGTTGAAGGCGCGGGCGCTGTCGTACTCGCAGTTGGTGCCGGGGAAGGCGGGAATGAAGACATGCGGTTTGGCCACCTTATGCTGGCAGAGGTGGATATCCTTGAAGCTCATGGGGCTTACAGGACATATCGGGCTTATCTGACTGTTCGACCGCGTGGGGAAGACACCTTCGAGAGGTTTCTGCCAAGCAGCGAGAGCATCCTCGACGCCGACACGCTCACCCTTATATTCAAAGTACGGCGTTTCGGTAACGACGCCAATCTCGCGGCAGCGGAAAGGCAGACTGCTCACCTCGGCAGGGGTCTCGACAACGATGTATCCATAGTTGACCTTGCTCAGGTCTCCGAAGGCGACAGTGTCATTGAGGGCGACGCCCAGCTTGTTGCCGAAGGCCATCTTGCTGACAGCGCCAATCAGCGCTCCGCGGCCAATGCAATAAGCAGAGAGCACCTGTCCTTGCTCAATGCCTTTGCGCAGAGCTGCATACTGTGCGAGGGCATCGTCGTAGTCGGGCATGTCGTAATCCTTCTGCTTCACGTCGAGCAGCACAATTCGGCTGCCAGCTTTCTTGAGCTCGGGGGTAACCACGTGCTGCAGGTCGCTGATGCCCACTGCAAACGAGCAGAACGTCGGCGGCACATCGATGTCATTGAAGGTGCCGCTCATCGAGTCCTTGCCTCCGATGGCGGGCAGGTGCAGGCCCATCTGGGCGTTGTAGGCACCCAGCAGGGCGCTGAAGGGTTCGCCCCAGCGGTAGGGGTCGTTGCCCAGCTTCTTGAAATATTCCTGGAAGGTGAGGCGCACACGGCTGGCATCGCCACCGGCGGCGGCAATCTTGGCCACCGAATCGAGGACGGCATAGACGGCGCCGTGGAACGGACTCCAGCTGAGTTTGTAGGGGTCTAAACCATACGACATGATGGTCACCGTGTCGCACTTGCCGTCCAAGAGGGGCAGCTTGCCAATCATGCTCTGCGTGGGCGTCAGCTGGTAACGGCCGCCGAAAGGCATCACCACGCTGCCGGCGCCGATGGAGCTGTCGAACATCTCCACAAGGCCCTTCTGCGAGCAGACATTGAGGTCGGCGAGGGTCTTCAGCCAGAGGTCTCTCAGGTTGCCCTGGGGCTCCTGTGCCTCAGGAGCCTCAGGCATCTTCACGCTGACGGTGGTCTCCTGGTGGGCACCGTTGGTGTCGATGAAGCGGCGGCTGAGGTTGACCACCTCCTTGCCGCGCCAGCTGATGACCATGCGGGGCTCCTCGGTGACGGTGGCCACCACCGTGGCCTCGAGGTTCTCCTCGTCGGCATATTTTAGCATCTGGTCCACATCCTTCGGGTCGACCACCACGGCCATACGCTCCTGGCTCTCGCTGATGGCCAGTTCGGTGCCGTCGAGGCCGGCATATTTCTTGGGAACCTTGTCCAAATTGATCTGTAATCCGTCGGCCAGCTCGCCGATGGCCACACTGACGCCGCCGGCGCCGAAGTCGTTGCACTTCTTGATGAGCGACGACACCTCCTCGCGGCGGAACAGGCGCTGGATCTTGCGCTCGGTGGGGGCGTTGCCCTTCTGCACCTCGGCGCCGCAGGTCTCGATGGACTCCAGCTTGTGGCTCTTGGAGGAGCCGGTGGCGCCGCCGCAGCCGTCACGGCCGGTGCTGCCGCCCAGCAGGATAACGATATCGCCGGGGGCGGGCACTTCACGGCGCACATTCTCAGCAGGAGTGGCAGCGATGACCGCGCCGATTTCCATACGCTTGGCAGCGTAGCCGTCGTGGTACAGCTCATCCACAATGCCAGTGGCCAGACCGATCTGGTTGCCGTAGCTGGAATAGCCGGCAGCAGCGGTGGTGACCAGCTTGCGCTGGGGCAGCTTGCCCTTGATGGTTTCGCTGACGGGACGGGTGGGGTCAGCAGCGCCGGCGACGCGCATGGCGCCGTACACATAGCTGCGGCCGGACAGGGGATCGCGGATGGCACCGCCGATACAGGTGGCAGCGCCGCCGAAAGGCTCGATCTCCGTGGGATGGTTGTGGGTCTCGTTCTTGAACATCAGCAGCCAGGGCTCGGTGACGCCGTCCACTTCCACATCGATCTTCACCGTGCAGGCGTTGATCTCTTCGGACTCATCCAGCTTATCCAGCTTGCCTTCCTTCTTCAGGTAGCGCACAGCGATGGTGGCCAGATCCATCAGGCAGACGGGCTTGGTGCGATTCAGGTCCTTGCGGGTCTGCATGTACTCCTCGTAGGCCTTCTGCAGCAGCTCATCCTCGAAATGAGCGTCGTCGATGATGGTCAGGAAGCCTGCCAGCACCACCAGGTCGATGCCTGCGGCGGTCATTTCGTCGGCCAGAACCTTGGAGTAGGCGGCGATGCTGTCGTAGTCCTTCCGCGCCAGCACGCGGCCCTCGATGCCCGCGTTAGCCGCCCGTTCAAGGGCATACACACCGGGCTTGGAGGCGATGACGAGGGTGATCTTTCCGTTCCCCAGCTCACCGCGCTTTTCGGCGTCGATGAGGGCTTGGAGGTTGGTTCCGCCGCCCGAAACGAGGACGGCGATCTTCTTGCAGTCTGCCATATTATACCTCCTTGGGCTTGAGCATAGCCAGCAGAGGCATGAGCATACCGCCAATGGTATTGCCCAGCACCACGATGGCCAGATAGATGATGGACTCCACCGAGAAGAACATCCCCGCCGCGCCGAAGTAGAACATATTGGCCACCGAGTGCTCAAAGCCCGCCAGAATGAAGACGGGGACGCAGAACAGGATGCCCGAGATGGTCTGCTTGTCGCGGTAGATGCTCACCGCCATGTACATGAGGATCCCGCAGAAGGTGCCGCGGATCAGCGTTCCGAAGAAGGTCTGGGTAAGCTTTGCCGTACAGATCGCCTCCGCTGCTTCGCCGGACGCCGGGAAGGCGTACCGGATAAGAAGCCCT